>JBDOMT010000220.1:0-26331 GCA_039831705.1 Pirellulales bacterium
CCTGGGCATGCAGTGGGCCGTAGTGGAATTCGGCGGAGATGTGGGTGGTTGCGGGGGGACTAAATCAACTGAATTTGATAAAGATACAAACCATCCGGTGATTTGCCTGCTCGATGAACAGAAATCCATTACCGACAAAGGAGGCACCATGCGTCTGGGCGCGCAACCCGCCCGACTCGAAGCAGAAAGCAAGGCAGCCCAATGCTATGAGACATGCAACATTTCCGAACGCCACCGGCATCGCTACGAGTTCAACAATGACTACCGAACACCGATGGTCGAACAGGGCATGAAAATCTCGGGCACCAGTGCTGATGGAACCTTGGTCGAGGTCATTGAAATCCCTTCCCATCCTTGGTTTGTTGCGGTCCAATACCACCCCGAATTCAAGTCCAAGCCGACCGCTGCCCAAGCACTATTCACGGGCTTCATCGGGGCTGCCATCGAGCACGACCATTGTTCAAAACACCAGTCACAGAGACAACACGCGTAAAAGGGTGTGGCAATAATCAATTTTATTGGAGAAACTGATGAGTGACGAGAAAAAGATCATCATCGATGAAGACTGGAAAACCCAGATCGCTGCTGAAAGAGCGAAGGAAGAGCAAGAAGCAGCCGCCCTGAAGTCCAAGGACGCCCTGAAGTCCAAGGACGAACAGGGGCCCAAAGACGAACAGGGAGCTTCTGACCCCAACGCCCCCACAGGCCAGGTGGACCTCCCCCCTCCATCGTTTGAAATGCTGCTTACGACCTTAGCGACCGAAGCGATGATGTCCCTTGGACAGATGCCCATCCCCGGACAGCAACAGCCCGAAGTCAACCTGCCTCAGGCTCAATACGTAATTGAGTTAATCAGCGTATTGAAAGAAAAAACCGTTGGCAATCTTACCAACGAAGAAAAAACAACCCTGGATGACCTGCTCTATCAACTCCGCATGATGTACGTAGCGGTTGAGGGGAGTTAGCGCCTAAAAAAACACCATACCCAGCCGGAGGGAACTTAGTGCTCCCTGCCATCCTAGCCTTACGTGCGACTTGCATACCTCGCCAGGTGACAACGGACGGGGTTAAAATAGGCTACAATGACCGACTGGGTGATGGTGTCGTGTTTGTATTTCTCAATCTGCCAGCTGATCGAACAACTGACGAAAATCAGGCATATGTTGTTCCACATGCTCGCTCCACCGATCGGGATGCCATAACTCAACACATATGGCAGCTCCCACGACGAGCAGGCTTCCTCCTGGATCTACTCCAAAAAAATCGCGAAAACTCTCGGGAATCGTAACTCGACCTCTTCCGGCTACTGGCACATTTCGATGCCGAGTGGAAAGTAAACGTCCCAGCATCTGGACATGGCTTTGACGACCGGCCAAACGGCCAGTACGGATCTTGCTTTCTACCAACTGCACCCCATCCTCAAGCCATTTCCCCCATTGCTGAGAATTCCAAAGGCTCAGGCAACCACGACGCTCTTTGGCAACGACACACTGGCTCTCATCGTCAACAAGGGTTTCCGCCCATTCGCTGGGAAGCGATAGACGGAAACGATCGTCGAGCCGCCTGGACCACTCTCCCAGCAGCAGGCTACTACCGGCAGCTTCTGGACCCATCCCAACCTGGCTGTCTTGGGAATGCTTCTCTGCCATGGCTTAGGCCGTTTGGCCCTTTGGGCCATCCCCGTTAGCGACTCACCTCCTTGTTATTTCGTATAGTCCATTTTGGGCTTATTTCCCATTTTTCTTTACTGCTATCAGTTGTTTTGGGCATATTACCCTCGACTTCTGAATTATATCGCTTGCCGTCCCAATAGCAAGCCTGGGACAAGAAAAATATTGTCGTAATTGATAAATCGAGATTGATGCCAAAACAGGGCGTCCGCTCTTTCTGTCTGCGACTGTCAGGAAAATGCCGTCGTGAAGGAATCGATGTGGCGTGAAGTGGGAAGATTTCGTATTGATAGGCCCGCGATGGATCCTGTCTCACCCTGACAATCGCACCGGCTGGCTTTCCTGACCACACCCCAAATGAAAAAACAACATTCCATGAGCGACCGGGTTGTCATCACTGGAGTCGGAATGATCACCTCGGTTGGTAACGATCGTGAATCTAGCTGGCTGGCTGTCCGCTCTGGCCAGAGTGGTGTGCGAAGAATGACCGGATTGATCGGCATTCCCGATGAAAAACTACTGGGAGCTACCGTGGAAGGGCTGGCTGTGGAAGCAGGTGAGACCCGCTATGCACCGCTCGCCATGCAAGCCGCCGAAGAGGCGTTGCGAGATAGCGAACTGGAGCTGCGTACGGTGGACCACCAACGATTTGCCTGTGGTATTACAGCCAATGTTGGCGATACTCCCAGAATTGCCAGGAAACGAACCGAGTCGCTACCTTCAGGCTCCTACGATCCTTGGTGGACTCGTTTTCTGCCCAATTCTACCTGCGCGCACATTGCTAGACGCTTTGCTTTGCATGGTCCACGATTCTGCCACTCAGCCGCCTGTGCCAGTGGAACCGTTGCGACCCTGAGAGCCTATCGTGCAATCCAGGACGATCAATGCGATTTAGCCCTGGTAGGCAGCGCGCAAATGATTCACCCTCTGTTGGCAGCCGGTTTTCACAACATGCGGGTTCTGGCACAACATGATGACCCGGCCCAAGCTTGTCGCCCATTTGATATCAACCGCAGCGGATTCGTCATGGGGGAAGGCGCCGCCATGTTGGTACTGGAGCGGTTGAGCCATGCCCAACAACGACGTGCCCCAATTTATGCGGAAATCGTGGGTGGACAAATATTGTGTGAGGCCCACCATGTGACCGGGCTGGATAGCAGCAGTCAACCGCTCTATCAGCTGATTGACGCCACCCTCCGCAAATCGGGACTTGGACCATCCGACATCAGCTACATCAACGCCCATGGAACCGGAACCAAGCAGAATGACGCGATGGAGACTCGTGGCATCCGTGCCGCTCTGGGACAAGCAGCCAACTCCGTTTGCGTCAGCTCCACCAAATCGATGCTAGGCCATTTGCTCAATGCGGCTGGAAGTGTTGAATTGGCCATTACCACGATGGCATTACGAGATGGATTTGCGCCTCCTACGCTGAACCTCACCGACCCGGATCCAGATTGCGATTTAGATTGCATCCCTCTGGTAGGTCGTAGCCAAAAATTCGAACATGCGATGAAATTGTCAATCGCCTTTGGCGGTCATCTGGCCGCCGTTGCTCTGAGACGCTGGAGCGGCGCTGGCGAGCGGCATGAGCATCATCCGCTGCAGCGGGCAGCTTGAGCATTCAGAAAAAGAACCGTGGGCTAACACCCTGCGGCTGATCATTCCAGCGTTTTTTTGCTGCGCAGTAAGTGGTGATAATGCTGGGCAAAGCGGTGCGCTTCGTCGCGAACGTATTGCAATAAGCGTAAGGCATAAGAGTGTCGACTCAACCTCAGTGGATCGGTCTGGATGGTACTGCCTTGAGAGTCCATCACATAAACCAGTTCCTCCCGTTTGGCCAGCGAAAGGACCAAGGGTGGTTCAATTTGCAATGCTTCGAATGCTTGTAAGGCCCGCTTCAACTGCCCTTTGCCTCCGTCGATAAGCAAGAGGTCGGGGCGAATCGTGAAGTCGCCTTGATTCGCCCCACTGAACCGGCGTGAAACGACTTCATAAATGCTTGCATAATCGTCCACTCCTTCCACTTCACGAATGCGGTAACGCCGGTAACCTGACTTCAGCGGCATACCATCGATGAACTGGACCAAACTGGCGACCGTCTCGCTACCTGACAGATGAGCAATATCGATTCCCTCAATGGTACGCGGAGCTGTTGGCAAATTCAGCTCTTGCTGCAGGCTGGCCACCCCTTTCTTTGGGTCCATGTAAAAAACCTCAGGCTGCGCGTGTTTATCCAGTTCACCGCGCTGACTGAGTGACCCCAGCATCTCTATCTCGTCACGTAATCGGGCCGCTTGTTCAAAACGCAAGTTGGCTGCCGCCTGCTCCATTTCGACCTTCATTTCTTGCAACAGCGATTTACGATTTCCAGACAAAAATTTCTTCAATCGCCCGATATCGCGACGGTATTCCGCCATGGATATTTGTTGATTGCAGGGTGCCGTGCACTGTTGAATCGAGGCCAGCAGACAAGGACGAAACCAACGCCAACGGTCGTCTGCTTCTTCGATATCAAGCGAACAAGTGCGAAATTGAAAGACCCGCTGTAACACCTGCAATGCGCCTCGCAAACTGCCGATGGTGGTGAACGGCCCATAAAGTTTTACCCCACGACTACGCGGTTCCCGAGTGATTTCCACTCGTGGAAAATCTTCGTCAGTGGTAATTTGCAGATAGGGGAAGCTCTTGTCGTCACGAAGTTCACGGTTGTATTTTGGCTGGATATCCTTGATGAGGCGAGCTTCCATGAGCAACGCATCGACTTCACTTTCGGCATCCATGTAATCGACGTCGTAAATTTCTCTTACTAGACGACTGGTACGTTCTTCTTCGGAAGCTGCCTTGAGAAAATAGCTCCCTACACGTGCGCGCAGGTTATTGGCTTTGCCAATGTAGAGAACTCGCCCGGCACGATCCTGAAATAGATAGACTCCCGGTGTTTTGGGAAACTGAGTACGAACCTTTTCACCCGCACGGTGAAAAAAGTCTACCTGAGATTTCAGAGAGTCGTCCGTTGGCTTGGTCATGTGCTTTTTTCATACTCCTGCGAACTTTCTCATGTCGGCTTCCATTTGCTGCAAACGCTCACGCATTTTGGCTTTGGCATCCTCCAGATTGGCCAATTGTTCTGGAGGCTCAAATGCAAACAGGTAGAGCTTGATCTTTGGTTCGGTTCCGCTGGGACGAATGGCAATGGCATTGCCGGCCAATTCCAAATCCAGAATCACCAGGTCGCCATGGGGGCCAGCCAGGGGGCCCAAACTTCCATCTGGTCGCTGGGTATGTTGCTGAAGATAGTCACGTACCTGCAGCACTTTGCTGCCTGCAACTTCGGTTGGCGCCTCAGATCGAAATTGTGCCATCACCTCCTGCATGCGTGCCATTCCTTCGCTACCCGGCATCCGTACCGACACGGTATGTTCCTCATGAACTCCATGCTGCCAATACAGGGCATCGAGTTTTTCATGCAAGGTCTGCCCTTGGGCTTTCAGTTGGGCTGCCAGTTCGCACAGCAGCAGCGCAGCGACCGCACCATCCTTATCACGCACATGCGTGCCTGCCAGATAGCCATGCGATTCCTCCGTGCCGTAGACAAAATGGTCAGGACCTACCTCGTCGATCACTCGGACGATCCATTTGAATCCCACCAATAAATCGCCAAATGTTCTCACTCCATAACTGTCGGCGATACGGTGGATAAGTTGTGTCGTTACCAGAGTCTGGACGACATAATCCTCCGATGACAAGTTGCCCTGCTGCTTTCTTGTTTCCAGTACAAAATCGGCCAGCAGCGCCCCGATTTGATTGCCCGAGAGGGTATGCCATGGGGAATCGGGCCCCTGCAAAAGAGGTGCGGCACAGCCTATGCGATCACAGTCGGGATCACTGGCCAAGGCCAAATCAGCCCCAACTTTTTTCGCATACTCGATGATGGCATCGAAAACCTGGCTGTTTTCTGGATTGGATACATTGCCTGGCACGTTGGGAAAATCACCATCAGGCGCTGCATGGGGAGCAAAAACTTCAACTTGTTCAAACTGGGCCCCTTCTAATACGGGACAAATCGCGGTAGTTCCCACTCCGTGCAAAGGCGAGTAAATCACATGCAATTCGCGCGGCCCAGGCGTAGCGAGCTGGATCACCGCATTTACAAATTCCTTATCCATTTCATCCTGACAGTACTTCACGCGTCCATCCACGACTGCTTCTTCAAAAGGGACCCGTTCAATCTGTTCGGTAGACATCACGCACTCGATGACTCCCTGGTCGTGCGGCGGATAGAGCTGCCCACCGGTTGACCAATACGCCTTCACGGCATTGTCGCTAGGCGGATTGTGGCTGGCCGTCACCATGATGCCACATGCACAGCCTTTGGCACGGACGGTGTAGGAAAGCTCAGGAGTACTGCGAACTCCATCCAGAAAATAAACTTGGAACCCTGCTGCCACCATGATTTCGGCGCACAATTCGGCAAAATGTCGAGAGCGATGTCTGGTGTCATAGGCAATGGCACAGGAGTGCCTCGCTGCCAACGACTGGCCATCGGCGGTCGATCTCCACTGCAATACGTAGTTTGCCAAACCTTGAGCACTTTCTCCAATGGTGCGATCATTGATGGTATTGGACCCAATCGGATACATACGGCCCCGGCGGCCCCCGGTGCCGAAAGGAATGATGGTCCAAAAGGCATCATCCAACGCTTGCCATTTATTATTCGTCACATGGTCAGCGATCAGTGGCGCATACTCTGCGTAGTGTGGTTCAGTGAGCCAAACACGCAGATTTTCGTGAGCGCCAGGTGTCAAATGGCCTGCGGCTGTAGCCTGATCCAACTGAAGGAGAATTGCGTCCATATCAGGGAGGGATGATGTCGCCATGGGGCTTGCTTGACTCCGAAGTGTTAGATTGTTGTAGAGTTACGGCCTCAGGCCGTGAACGGATTAAGTTCTTAATCTTAATCTTAATCTTAATCTTACTCATAATCCTAATCCAAGGGGCTCTTAAGCCAAGGGGCGTAAAATTGACTAAGAGGATTCGGTTGTCACTTTTCATAAGATGAGTGATAATGAGAATCAGTTGTTCCAATTTCAGTGGATGAAGCCGACCTGGCGACATCTACCAAGTGGCGAATCTCCTGACAGGCGGCTTATCCACTTGCTGTCACCGGTTCTCCATGGAATGAATTTGGAAGTACTGAGAGCACCGTAGCTTTGGCGAAGCCATAGGTTCGATTAGGACCGCCCCGTTAGGGAATGATGTGAAGGATCTTGGAATTGCAATACTATCACGAAGCGCAAGCGAGTGAGTCCATGGCAACCGTATTGACCCACTCGCTTGCGCTTCGTGCTTGTATTATCGTGAATCACACAATTCAGGGTTGCGCAGATGCTCGCATTAATTCCACCCTGGGCTGATTTAGGAACACTCCTTCGGGGTTGGATAGTCGGAGGAGCCTCAGGGAACTAATTCATGCACTCGCACACCTTACTTACTCAAAATTCTCTTGGCGTGGTCCTGTGTGCAGCCTTGCTGATCGGTATGGGCATGCTGATCGATATGGGCATGCTGACCGGCATGGGCTCTCTCGAAAGGACCCTAACGGCGGCAGAGCCACCCAACGCACCGCGGGCCGCACGGCCGCAGTGGCCGCAAGAGGTGATCGATGCGTTCTTTGTCGATGCGCGTGAACATTTGGTCGGACCGTGGCCCCAAAGACGTCAAACCAAACCATCGGCAACTGGCGCTTTGAAAGCGAATGCCAACAGCTCTCAGACTCTCTCCACGGCCTGGTCACACCTGGTCGATGGTGACACGCTGGAAACAGAAGTCAAACGTATCGCCCTCCAATTGCGCGCCGAATTAAAATCGTCGGGAGTGTTCCATGGTGGTGGCTTCCAGCAATGTCGACGCGACTTCTCGATGCTGGCGGTATTATTTGCCGTGATCCACCAATTTGATCAGGATGTGCGTTGGCAACGGGACGCCGCAGCCTGGAGTCACCAATTTGCCCGTTGTGGATTTCAATGCAAAGAGGCCACGGATGAAACTTTCGCCAAAGCGAAAACACAGCACGATCTATTGGTCGATTTGTTACGCGGAAATCACCACCGTCTAGAAATGCCTGAGACCCCTACCGGTTACGACCAGATAGCAGACCTTACTGTGCTGATGCAATGCATGAAGGAGTCACTGCGGGAGCAGATTTCCCCCCATCTGGGGAACAATAACTTGTTTCGTCAACATGCCACGGACCTGGAGCATCAGGCCCAACTACTGGCCATGCTGGCAGAATGGGTTGGACACGAAGGATATGATTACTGGGATGACGAATCTTATGCGCATCTGGCCCGCCAATTACGCGCCGCAGCAATCGACATGGCAACCGCAAGCCGGCAGCATGAGTATGGACAGGCCCGCCAGGCCGCTGGCCGCATTGGAAAAGCCTGTAGTAACTGCCATGAGGATTATCGAGGTTAGGACAGGTACGAAGACGGATCTCGATTTTAAACATATGAGATTTCACCAGAATACAAGCACGACGCGCAAGCGAGTGGGTAGGTGCGTAAGACCCGCTCGTTTAAAATCAGTTTTTTTCTCTTTTTATGCGAACCTGGTAGCCGAATGGGTGTCTTAGCACCGTTCAGATACCCTGCATCCCTAAATCGTCATATTTCACTTGACCGACTGACGGCAGGCTGGCAAACTTGAACGAGTCGTAATTTTTTCTATTTTTCGGGTCATCTCGATGCAGCGCAAATGCGTAGCGAGGGTCACCATGGTTAATTATCACCGCAACGGTCTCGACATTTTGGGCACAATTGGCAATTGCCATATTGCTACCAAACAGGTCCTGGTTACCGTCCAGCGCGTCGTAAATATGCCTAGGCTCCACGCTGGCTTTCTTTCAGCGTTGTCATCTCACCAGTTGAAATGCCTTCGTTGGCAGCCGACGCTTGCAGCTAATGCCTCAGTGGCAAGACAGCCCGAACGGCTACGCCGCGTACTACGGCTACGGCTACAGTGGCTCCGCGTCGCTGTCGGCTGAGACTCAGTGCTGACCCCATAGGCTCACACTGAGATTTTCCTGCGTGGGAAACATCCCATGTCAAGGATCAGCCGTATCGAGTGCTGAGATCACTACCTTGGAGCAAAATGCTGTTCTCCTTGGTTGGCCAGTCTCTGCCAATTTTTACTTTCTCAATCCAGGAAATGCCACAACCGTGTGTGCACTTTCCAAGCTTAAAAAGATAATCATGAGTATTCCTACCACGAACAATCCAACTTCCTCAGCCGATCCGCTTGATCTTACATTCCCGGAGGGTGTCTCACTTGAAGAGGCCTCTACGGAACAGTTGGTCGAGGCGAGCCAGACTGGTCAAAACAGCGCCTTTGGTGAACTGGTCAATCGCTTTGAATCGATGGTCTATGCGATCTGCCATCGGCGGCTCGGCAATCAGGCCGAAGCCCAGGAGGTCACTCAAGACGTGCTGATTCTCGCATTCAGAAAGCTTGATCAGTTGCATCAGCCGGCAGCCTTCCCAGGCTGGTTACGGTCGATCGCGGTACGCCAATCGATTAATCGCCAAACTCGACGTGCACCATGCGTGTCTGTTGAACCACAAATGCTCGACGCGCCAGATCACCGTAATCCCGCACCTTTGGAACGACTGTTAGCCCATGAACGACAAGACCAATTACACGAGGGGCTGCGTAATTTGGCAATCCTCGATCGGAGTACGCTCGAGGCATTTTATCTGCAAGGACAATCGCTATTGCAGATGAGTGATGGGTTTTCCGCGCCAGTCGGAACCATCAAACGGCGGCTCCATGTCGCACGAAAACGGCTAGCTGCAGAGTTGAGTGCTGAGTGTGTGTAGAGTTGAGTGTTGAGTGTGGAGAGTTGAGAGTAAGTGAAAGTCTTTAACTCACAAGGGTGGCACTGACAATCGTTCGGAATAGGCAATGCCTGTGAGCAATCTTACTCGAACGATTGTCAGTGTGCGTAGCACAAGAGGTCTATAACCTCGTCCTTTATCTCTACACACTCAACTCTACACACTCAACTCTCCATTGCCGCTATCACGGCGGCGATCCAACCGGCAATTAGTGATAGGCCACCCAGTGGAACGACCGCACCCAAGATGCGCCATGAGGGACTGGCAAGAGTCATCACCAGCAGGGAGCCACAGAAGAGCACGATTCCCACCAGAAAACAAAATCCTGCCCGCCGGAGCCAGGGACTGGGAGTCGTTTTTGTCCACATCCCCAAAATGAGCAGACCTAAAGCATGAATCATCTGGTAGCGAATGGCTGTCTCGAACCAAGCCAACCTCTTGGCCAAGGACTCACCATACCCTAGCGATTCCAACAGAGAAGAGAGACCGTGGGCACCATAAGCTCCTAAAGCCACTCCCATTGCCGACAGCAACGATCCAGCCACCAAGAAATTGCGACTTGTGCTATCTGTCATGGAAGGGACCTAAGTATGTAGCCCGGATGAGGGGTCAGGTCCAAATTTTCGGCTTGCATGTCGGTTGGCCAAAAAACCTGGTAGGCCGAAAATTGGACCAGACTCCGCCCGCCGGCGTTTTACGTCTGTCGTATTTCATTCTCAACCGTTCCGAGCTTTCTACTCACTGGCAAATCCCAGCCGCTCTTCCTCTTCTTCTTGGATAATGATGTGCGGAGTTACCATCATCATCAGGCTATCCGTTTCACGGCCAATACCCACATTTCGGAACAGACGATCGATGTAAGGAATTTTCGCTAACAAGGGGACCCCAAACTCATTGCGCCCCTCACGGAGCCGTTTGATACCGCCCAGGAGTACGGTGCCACCATCGGGCACACTCACTGTGGTACTTACGGAGATAACCTCGAAGGTGGGCAACTGAACGGTGGTACCGCTGCGAACGATTTGCTGAGCATCATCACTGAATTCATCGTTACCATCACCCGAACCGCTGTTCGAACTGCTCGATGAGGTCGATGTTTCAGAACCTTCAAAGGTGAATTCCCGGACTTCGCCAATCTGACTGAAGAAGGGAACCAAGGTCAGACGTACGTAACGTCGGTTCTCGGAAACCACCGCTTGCACCGTCATCATGGTGCCTTCACTGAGTACCACAATCACCGGCTGCTGAGCTGCCGCGAATTCGCCTACCACAGGGATTACGCTGATGACGAACGGGACAAATGCGGAATCGACGATGATTGCCTGCTGACCGTTAAACAGAGTGACCTTGGGAGCTTGCAACACATTGTTACGCCGGTCGCCCTGGGCCGCATTGATCACAAAGTAGGCTTCGATGTCGCTCAAAATGGCAAAACCAAAGGAAGCCACATCAACGGGCGTGCCGAATGAGGGTGTTGCCAGGCCAAACGATTCATTGCGGAAAGGTATGTCCAAATTGGCAGTAAAGTTTGGGAAATCGGTCAGGCTGGTGCTGGGATTAAGACCTACCGAAGCACTCGCTCGTGGAGGCTCAAAAGCTGATCCTGGAGTCAATGCATTGGGGACACCCGCAATGGTTGGCAGGCCACTGCCATCCTCGATGTTGAAATCGAAATCGATACCAATTCGCTCAAAGAAACTGTCGGTCAGCCGAATGAAGCGAACTTCAATCGTAACTTGCAAATCTTGCAGACGACGGAGTTGCTCCAACAAATCGGCTATCTGTTCGTGGACTCGCTGGGTCTGGCTGATCACCAGACTGAGGTTGGTGGGGAAGGGTTGAATTTCACCTTCACCGGTCCCATTTTCAATCCAACTATCAGTATCGACCGTGGAAACGATCAACTGAATCAGCGAATCGAAGTCGGCATTGGCCGCTCCACCCAAACCGCCAGGCCCCGCAGTCATAGCATTCATGCCACTGCCACTGCCCGGGGCGCCAAACTGTTGTGCTAATACTTGATTGCCCGTCATGGCATCCGATTGACCGGGTGTCTGACCGTTGACCATCGCCATGGGCCCACCCATGCTGCCACTTTGCCCGCTATAACCCATGGCTCCATAAGCATCATTGATCAATCCCTGCAGGCCCATGTTGGTACTGGGCACGAAGTTGGGAATCGGAATGACCAGATCAGCGACCGGGTATGGCTTGGCGTAGACCTCGCCATCGCGCAGCTGCTCGCTGGTAATTTTTAGCACCTCGTCCTGAATCATGAAGGTCAGATGCAAGGGCTCTAAGATTAAATTCAATACGCTTTCCAGGGAGATTTCCTGACTGAGATCCAGTAAAATAGGCGTATCGCTACGAACCCCTTCCTGACTCATGCCGCGCGGATCGAGATGGATGTTGACACCGGTCAGCTCCGACAATCCTTCGATAACCTGGGCCAAAGGCTCCTCTTGATAATGGGGCAACACGGGGGTACGCAACTTTTGCTTAATTTCCAATTCACGGGGTGAGAGCCGGCCTGCTTCCGAACCCGACCCTTCACGCCGTTTACGCATATCGAGCCAATCCTTGGCCTCAGGATACTGATAAGGATTGGAGGGATCCTTGACGATTTTAGTCCGCTCCACATCCACCAACATGCCGTAGACTCCCTGCTCTGCTTCTTCTTTGATCTCACGATTGAGCATCGAGCGGCGAATGAACTTGGCATTCTCCCAAACCTGCTGGGCCACCGGTTCATCGGGAGCCATATCGTAGAGTCGCTTGGCGACGACTTCCATTTCCCCATAACGCTGCTCATCACGGAGTGTATTAAACTGGTCGACTAATTGGGCTACCCGCTCACGAACCTGAACCTTCACGGTCCGCTTACGGTCAATCTCATCCAGGATTTCCCGATTCTGTGCGTCGAGTTCCAACTCTCCTCGGTGATCGTGGATAAACTTTTCTGTTTCTGCCACACTCAGTTCCACCCGGCGGACAAGCTGGCTCTTGGTACTCGCTGCCAGCTCTGATTTGGCGATCTCCTCCTTGATTCCAACAAGTAGCTTCAAGGATTGGTTCGGATCTTTTTCTCGTAGCCGAGCAGCTTCCGACTGCCGACGTCCGACATCGGCCGAAAGCTGTCGGGCCAAAACGGCCTGTCCCGCATCTGCCTGGCCAATGAGCGACCCAAGATCGTTGCTAGATCGAGTGGTGCCACGGGTTGGATTGACAGAAAGCATCTGCAGATGATCTTGCAACCGCTGTTGGCTTGAAACATCTAACTGTTTGTTGTTGGCATGCGCTTTCCGAAACAAGTCCAATGCTTGCATGCGTTCACCCTGACGTAGTGCCTGTTCGCCAGCTTGTAGCAATTTTTGAGGAGAATCCGAAGACAATGGAGCCTCCGCAAATCGCCCGATAGTTCCAAGGGCCGGCAAAGAGGTGGGGGTAAAAGCTTGGGCCAGTTCTATTGATTGTCGGTTGGTGTTCTTTTGACTGCTACGCAACTTTTCAAAATCGCTTCGCAGCTTAGCTGGCGTATCCCCGAAATGAAGTGTTGGGTAATCGACCTGGGCACTTTCCGCTCGAATCAGATTGGCTTCCGCCTTCTGAAAGTTCCCTTGCCCCATTGCTTTACGCGCACTAGCCAACAAACCGTCGACTTCTCTGGGGGAAACCTTGGCTTCACTTGGGGTTTGTTTTACCTCCTTAGAGGAGGGGGCCGTTGTCGACCCTGCTGGTTCAGACTTTGTCGGCTGAGCTTGTGCCTGCCCGATGGCAACACTGACGAGCACATTCAACTCTTGATCAACCACCGCCGCCCTGGAAATCAAAGGACTTGCAATCATGGCCGTCAATACAAAATGGCTGATTCGCTTCGCTGTACGATTCAACTCGATTCTCCTTTCGAGACGCGCTGCCCATGGCAACGATGCCTCACGACTCTTTGGCCGTAAGATAAGCACGCTTCCTTGCGTGAGATCGACAACATGTTCAATAGTTTTCCAGGTCTGCAGTAGACTTCAGGGAATATCTTTTAGTTCTTGCCTCCAAGTGGAAGCAAAAACGTTTCATCCCATCACTACGAAAAACCTCCTGTAACGGTTGCCTTCCGCAGCAACAACGAGGGTTAAATACGTCCGTGACGATCGACCGTCAAGGCCAATACGAAAACACTGGAAGAAAAACCAGTTTGAGAAATGGAGTGCACCAGCCGAATGCAATGGAATACCCAGCCGGATACATGGACTGCTAGCAGCATTGCAATTGGCCAAGATAGGTGAACGTATCTCTTTTGCACAACTACCATATAACGAGAGGGGATGTGCTCGATGGTGGTGTAGTTCCCACATGCCGTCGCTTCGCGACTCTGGTTGTGGGACATGACCTCCTTGGGTTAAAACCGTCGCTCCGCGACTCAAGGTTGGATAGGGTACCAGAACATTGGAAGATACATCTGTATCTATGTCGCAAAACTACGCCATGCGGCGGTGCCCTTATTTTGAACCGCGGAGAGTCTGTGAATTTATTCAGTTAGGTTTGAATAATTTTAGCGAAAGCGCTAAAAAGAGTCTATGAATATAAAAACACTTCAGCCACGGCCCGTGTCTCACGCCCTCATCGCACGCAGGTCGAGATGCCGCTGTTTTCACTAGAGCAAATGTTGCCATCCAATCACTGTGCTCGGACCGTTTGGACGTTTGTTCAATCGCTCAACTTGGAACTGCTTTATCAAGAGATCGAAGTGACGGCCCATCAAGCGGGCCGGAGCGCTATAGATCCAGAAATTCTGGTCGCCCTTTGGTTGCTGGCAACGCTCGATGGGATAGGGAGCGCCCGAGAGCTAGATCGCCGATGCAAGACCGACATTCCCTACTTGTGGCTTTTGGGCACTGTGCGCGTTAATTACCACACTCTGAGTGACTTTCGAGTACAGCATCGTGAGTTCTTGGAGCAACTGTTGGTCGATACGGTCGCCTCGATGGTCGATCGCGGCTTGGTGCCTTTGGAGACGATCGCCCAGGATGGCATGCGTGTTCGTGCTAGCGCAGGGGGCAGCTCCTTTCGCCGCAAACCGAGCTTGGAGAGGCTACAAAAAGAAGCCCAAACGCATCTCGACCGGCTAAAACAAGAAGCAGCCAGCGAAGCCGATCGCCAAGAGGGTGACTCACGTCGTCAAACCGCGATCGAGCGTTCGGTCCGCGAACGGAAGGAACGTATCGACGAGGTATTACAGCAACATGAAAATCTTAGTAAGCAGCGTGAGAAACGAAAGAAAGGGGATGGCGAAAAGACGCGTGTTAGTACCACCGATCCCAAAGCTCGCAAGATGAAGATGGCCAACGGTGGCTACGATCCGGCCTACAACGTCCAGTTCGTCAGTGATGGGGACGCGCGTGTCATCGTTACTGTTGGTGTGACCAACGCGGGAACCGATGGAGGACAATTGGCTCCTCTGCATCAGCAAGTTTATGATGACTATGGCAAGGTCCCCAAACAAATACTCGTCGATTCGGCCTATGCCACCAAGGCTGGTGTGACGACCGTGGAATCGCACGGAACGAAGGTTGTTTCGACGGTCCCCCGATCGGAGGTGCTAAAAAAGAACGGCAAAGATCCTCACTCGCGTCAGCATGGCGACAGCGATGAATACGCAGCATTCCGAGCCAGAATGGCAGAGGAACACTACCAAGAGCTTTACAAAAAGCGGCCTTCGATGGCTGAGTTCCCCAACGCAGATTGCCGCAATCGCAACCTCAGACAGTTTCGAGTTCGTGGCTTGTTGAAGGTGAAAGCGGTCGCCCTATGGCATGCGTTGGCATTCAACTTCACCCGCATGTTAAGCCTGAGGGCATTGGAAGTCTGAGTAAACTACAAACCGCCCAATAGGGCGGTAATCACAGTCGTATGAGAGAGAAATATGTTCAATACGTCCTAACAAATCTCCAACAAATGGATGATTCAAAGAATTCAATCGGCGTAAAGAAAAAATTTGCCACTTGGAATACGAAGAGGTCGTCGCACTGCGATAGATTCTCAACCTAGGAGCGACGGCATGTGCCGTTCACATTACTATGGGGAGGTATTTTCCATGCAGTTTCGACTTTGAAAAGAGCCAGCGGAGGTATGTTTTCGCTGGAATTGCAAGGAGCTTGCACTAGCACGAACACACCTGAATGGACCGTCGAATTATCGCCGCCCACTCACGATGCTAACGCCGGCCCGATCAAATAGTGACAACTACAGTTAGTAATCGCCTCCGCCCATGCCCCCATAACCTTCACCCATGCCACCATAGCCACCCATACCGCCTCCATAGCCACCGCGACTACTCTTACCTGACTTGACGGCCAACTCGTACTCGCTCACCTGTTCTGCATGCTCCAATTCGGTTACCATCCTTAAGTTACCAGCAGCATCCATGAGCAAGGCTCTGGCTGGAGCAGTCAGTTCACTATCCCTCCGACTGAGTGACTGGCCACCGGCAAAATCGAGCATGGTAATTCCTGTTTGAAAATCAAACTCAACATCCAAACTGGGATCGTATTTGTCGGCCCAAATTACGTTGGCTTTGCTTTTCATATTCACCACACTGCCACGACGAAACCAATCTTCCATAGCGATTTCAGCCGCATGCTCGCGACTGAGAGCATGCACGAGTAATTTTGCGGACGGTTCGTCGTTAACATTATTTTCCTTGGCTGCTTTGGCTCCGGCGATATAGATCCGACCCAATTGAGGGACCCCAACCACAGGGCTCGGTTCGCTCCAATCCGTACGACGGTACGATTGTTTCTCTTTCTCGCGTCGCGCAGCAACCTCTGCGGCCAAATATCGCTCTTCGACGTTGTTAACATCTTTCAATACTAACTGGAAACGATAGCGATAACGGTGCCCCGGCTTGACCCGATCGTCGAAGTAACGCAGGAGGACATAAGAGACATTGTTTTTGAAAACAAACGTTCCCAAATTAGCGGCACCCATTCTGCCACCACCACCTGCCATCTGCTCGCCCATACCACCATAGCCACCTCCCTCCATCATACCACCATAGCCACCTCCCTCCATCATACCACCATAGCCACCTCCCTCCATCATACCACCATAGCCACCTCCCTCCATCATACCACCATAGCCGCCTCCCTCCATCATGCCACCGTAGCCGCCTCCCTCCATCATGCCACCGTAGCCGCCTCCCTCCATCATGCCACCGTAGCCGCCCCTCATCTGGCCACCACCGTAGCCACCTCTCATCGCTCCTCGTTCTCCGCCCAATTCGTTTGCTGCCGGACCGCGCCGTTTCTGTGAACTGACCGCAAATTCATCCATTTCCTCAGCCGGTGTTTCATCCGGTGTCTCCTCCGATTCAGTCTCGCGGTTTCGTTGTTCTAACTGCGCAGATGGTAAGAGCATCTGCGAATGCGTCGCATTTTCGTCCCAGCCACGCAACAACAGCGGCGGCAACGGATGTGTCAACAGAGGATGGGAATACTTGCTATCGATCACATCCATAGGGGTCGCTGGCCACCGTTTCAAACGATTGAGAAGTTTTTTCTCAGTAATGGTTGCTACCTTCTGCCACTCACCTTGTCCAGTGTGTGTCACTTCGGCCCGTTGTACTACATAACCCAAGTAGGATGGGACATCTATTTGCGGACGATAGCCGCGTGAATTCTGCAACGCATCGTCATAGAGCTGATATTGTGCTTTGATTGGAATTCGAGCCATTACCGTAACCCATGAGGTCGCTTTTACCTCTTCCACACCTGTCAGCTTCACCCCAGCTCGAGGCCGAAGCACGACCGCGCCATCCTTTTTCTGGTTGCCACCGCGAGCCCCCTCATTCTGCATACCCCCATAGGCACCTCCCCCTTCGCCACCGCCGCCAAACAGAGGATTTCCACCGGACTGATTGTTACCCTTATTCTTTCGATTGGCCCGTTCTCGTTCGGCCGCCTGCTTTTTGTTTTTCTCCATCGCTTGCTTCATCATCTCAAACCGCTTTTTTCTTGCAGTTTCACGATCACCAACGGCCCACAACCCTGCATCCGCTTCGACTTCCAAGTCGACGGGGGCCAGCAATACCGGATCGATACGAGGACCTACCACGGTCGTAACCGATCGATTCCAGGAGTACTTGGGGGGAGGGAAATCGCTAGGATTCACCGGCTCCATGACCTGACCGGGCACTTTAGCAACTGGCTTTTCTTCCTCGGGAAGGCTATCCCAAACAAAATTATTCACCTGCTGTATCGCTCGGTCAGCCGCGGAAACCAACTTGTCGGGTTGCTGTTCGGGCTTCAAGCTCTCTCGACCCAACGAAGACCAGACCAGCATCCCAGCACAGATGATAATCACCCCAATGCCCACTTTCTCCCCATGGGCCAGCAGCAATCGCACAACAAGATTTCCACTTTTCAATTTAGATTTCATGGCCACAGTTCCTAATCCTTAGTACGTAAGGGACGGGTCGACGGTCATTCCAGTATGTTTATATATCATCGTAAAAATGAGAAGTACCTCATATTCACCCTCTCCATCAAACTCTACGGACTATTTTCAGCAAATTGGTCCTGCGAACCCTCTTCGGCTCCCGGCACCGTGAGTTGATCTTGACTGGGTGGATTGTAAATCGAAACAACGCCCCGCAGGTAGACGGTTGCCAACCCTACGACGGCCTGAGAATCGATTCCCCGCACCCTGGGAGCCGAACGCGAACCAACCCCAGCGCCAAATCCGACCGCTGCCTTGCCAGGATTGACTCGGAGCCCTTGCACCTCAATGGGTAGTGCCTGATTTGCGCAAAAGACTAACAACTGGGGTATCCAGCGTTGCTCCATCATCAAGACCATGCGTACCGGCAACCGTCGAAATGGTTCTTCGGCCAACGTTTCTACATCCCCATCTACCGGATTACCTTCCACATCAAGGTAACGTGCGGTCAGCAACTGGGCATCACCATTTCCTTCACCGCCTTCACCACCATAGCCCATGCCCATGCCACCTTCCATCATGTCGCCGTATCCTCCTCCCTCGCCGTATCCTCCTCCCTCGCCGCCTCCTTCACCAACATAGCCGCCTCCTCCACCACCATAGCCGCCTCCTCCACCACCATAGCCGCCTCCTTCACCACCATAGCCGCCTCCTTCACCACCATAGCCGCCTCCTTCACCACCATAGCCGCCTCCTTCACCACCATAGCCCATGCTCATACCACCCATACCCTCTTCACCACCACCGCCACCAGCGGCCAGCGGTGAATGGATTTTAGCCGGCATTTTTTTCGCGCTCGCTTTACTCCCCACATCCAAGGCAGTAATCACCCGAATTGCCGCATTGTCGGGCCGAGTCGCGCCGCGAGCATTGTTCGTTTCGGCGATGACTTTGAGCAAGGTCTCATAGACCCACAAGTTTTCCTGGGTCACCCAAGTCTTCAAGTTGCTGGGGGTACTTGCCCAGCGAAGTTCTTGCTGAACAACTGTCTGTACGGGCCACTGGACAATGTAGTCTTCCTCCCCTTCTCCAGTTCTCGCCGATCGACCCCCCATTTCGCCATAGGCACCTTGCCCGCCATAGCCACCCGATGGACTGCCTCTCCCCATGACTTTCTTTGCCTTTACAATTTCCAACAATCCATCGAACCTATCCTTGATGTAGTTCAGGTACTGCTCGCGCATCTCATTGTCGATGGTGTCGCCAAACTTGAGCGGCTCCACCTTTTGAACGAACTCTGGCCCGAGCACTTTAGGCCAAAACAGCACTTCTTTACGCTGGCGATCGTACAGTTCCTGCCACAGAGATTTTACCATCCCGCTAAGTTTGACCGCTTGTTCCAGGTCTTTCTCGTTTACCTGAGGGTTGGGGAAGAAACCTTGATTGTTCAAGGTACTCATGGTACTGAACTGAGATTTAATCTTGCCCAGAGTGAAGGCAAATTCTTTCTCCAAGTTGCTGGAGGAGAGCTGCCAGCAGACCACCGCCACCAGTACACCGACCACACTCAGCACCCAAAACCGCTGGTGATAAACGATGGCAAGAAATGTACGCACTTTATCCATGATTGGTTCCTATTCTCTGCACTGCTCTATTCTCTACGCCGCCCTAGTTCTTTGTCAAACTGACGCGCTCTCAGCTTTCAGTATCCTCGAGCCCAAGTTGTTCATCCTCACTGGCATCCTCATCGCCACGTAGTTCCGCCTCACTTGCGGCCGCTTCCTGCTGCTCTTTTCGTTGCTGGACCAACTCCAGCCTTTCGGTGCGAGTTGTAGGTTGCCAGAAGAACTCCACCACAAAATCGTATCGCTTCAGTTTTAAAATCGGCAGTTTCTCTTCACCGTCGGGCTGTCCGGCACCCTCTCCTGGGCTGGCTGCCACACCTCCTCTAGCCCCATAGCTTTCGCTTCCGCCACCATATCCACGGCCGCTACTCCGACCGGCTGAACCGATCGGCGCATTGGGATCAATGGAATCCGTAGTGAGCGGCTTCCCATCAACCACCCAGGGGTGGCTAAAGCCCATGTCCTTCAAGAGCACATCCATCAATTGGCCATCGGGCCCATCGGGCAGTTGGGCGATCCCCTCTTCCAGATTTTTAACCAGTGTGTTGTTAACAAAGCGAATGGTTTGATTGGTTCGATCGAGATTGTGATAGTGGTAACCAGTGAGCTGAATCACCCAACCCGATCCTTCCAGCGCATCTCCTGCGTCAGCTCCATCCTCCTCATCAGACATTCCCCCTCCGATATCATCTTCCCCCGTTGAGTCGAGCCCGGTTGCGTCGATCGCATCTTCTTCGTCGCCAACGCCTGCGTCTCCCCCTCCACGCGAAGTCAGGTACGCCTCTTCGATGAGTGAATAACGTTCACCTGCCAAATCCTCAAAGTGTTTCGACTCAAAAGCCGTAATGTGCAATTCACTACGCGCACTGATATCTTCCAGTGTGTCTTTCCGCTCCTCCGCAGATCGTGTGTCCATGGGCATTGCGGCGTCAAGACCTTGGAGCAACTCCATCCACAGCAAACGTCCCTCCACATTACTGACCAAATTGGTGCCGATATCCTCGATCCGGGTGAAGGCCGTTTTAATTTCTGAACGTGCATTGGCAAAACCGTCGGCCGTATTTTTTGCACTTGTTGCCTTGCTAATGGCCTGCTTCATCGCGTCGGTCCGAGTCACACTCCAGGCCGACACGTGGGTGAAGTAATTGAAAGTCAACCCGACAAACAAGGCGGCAATTCCAGCAATGGCCCAAGGTTTTTTGGCTCGAATCATCCGGGTACGGATAATTTCTTCTGGCAATAAACTGGTCCGAATCTCCGCCTTGTTCAATCCTTGCACACAGAGTCCATAGGCAACGGAAAAACTGAGGATATTATCCTTGAACAATCCCCCCGCAGCGCTCCCCTGAGAGAGCCGCTGAAATTTTTCAATTGGCTGAACATCCTGATCCAAGTTCTGCGACAGATAACGTTGCAGGCCGGGTAACTTCATGGCGTTGCCCAATGCAATCACGTCACCGATCTTGGCCGATTTGTCGATGCTCATGAAGTAACCCAAGGAGCGCTGTATTTCTGCGAGCAAATCGCTAAATACAGGTCGCATCGCCTGAAAAACAGCCTTAGGGTCGTCTGCCTGAGTCGCATTCCGCTTCAGATACTCTGCCTTCACAAAGGTCAGACGCAATTCCTTGCTCAACGCGCGGGTAAAGTGATTACCCCCAATCGGAATATTCCGCTGCCAGACACGATAACCATTGGTCACAACCAGGTCCGTCGTGTCTGTTCCCAATGAAATAGCCACCGTTGACTGTGGCGGATCTTCCGGATCGTAAGCCTGGGAAGACAAATTACTCAATCGGTCGAAGCAGATGTAATTGTAAACGGCCAGGGGAGTCAACTGGATAAGGTCGACTTCGATTCCTGCTTCCTCTAATGGTTGCAAAGCGCGGGTCACCTGATCGCGTTTCATCGCAAAGAGGCCCACTTCCGGCTCCAGCGCGAAGCCATCTTCTTCACTTCCACCAGTCAACTGTTGATAATCCCACACCACATCTTCCAATGCGAAGGGAATTTGCTGCTTGGCTTCATACTTGACGATATCGGGGATTTTTTTGGATTCGACAGGAGGCAATTTTATGAATCGGGCCAACCCACTCTGGCCGGCAACTGAGATGGCTACCTGGTCGCTCTGCACCTCGTTGCGTTCCAGGAACTGTTGGAGCGCATCTTTCACCAGTTCTGCCGGATCTGCCTCAGGCTGTGATAAGATTTTTGGGTATTCGATATAGTCGAAGGACTCAACGACTATCTGCCGCGGCTCTTTTTCATGCGGCCTGCATTTGAGTGCTTTCAAAGCACACTGCCCAATATCAATACCCCAAACGGCATTGCTTTTAGCCATATTCGTATTTACCTCTGTTCCGCCAAATCCCATGCGTTGAAGCAGCATTAACTGCAAACACGAGCTAGCAAACGAACGACTTGCTGATATCTGGTAGAATAGTGCCTCTTCCACTGCAATTTATCGCAATTGACGAAAAAAAGTCAATCTACGAGGCATCTAATTGCGCTAGAATAGCACCGATTCCGACCAAAAACTTGACCCAGCTAGACCACACGATCCCCGCTGTTTACCAATCTCCCCTAACTCGCATTCTAGTTGCCAATTGTAATTTGTATAGCAGACAGCGTAAGATACGGTCGGATTTGACAGCTGCGCTATGGCAGAGCCATATACCTCTAAAATACACGTAAACATATATACAACAGTAACTTACGCCACATTCAACAGCAATCCTGCTGTGGTTTGTTGCTCGAAGAGCTGGAACGAGCGGTAGCGTTGTTCCGGTAAAGCATGGCCGAAAAATCTGGAACTGCCAATAATACCGGAACTGTGCACGATTTGCTCCAGCCTATATGCGAAATATATACTGACCTAACATAGTGTCCAATCTCGCCCCAGCCCGCACAGCTATGTTATGTTGGTCCGCATGATCGTAACTATTGATGGCCCGGCGGGCGCAGGTAAAAGTAGTGCAGCTCGAGAATTGGCGTCACGACTTGGTTTTCACTTTTTGGACACTGGGGCAATGTACCGTGCGGTCACGTGGGCGGCCCTGCGTCAAGGGCTCAACTGGAACGACCAGGATGCAATTGCCAAACTGGCCCAGTCGATCGATTTGCAACTGCAAGAGCAACACGTGCTAGTCGATGGCCAAGATGTCACCGAAGCAATTCGGTCCACAGAAGTCACCACCCATACGAGGTATGCGGCAGACAATCTCGCAGTGAGAACCAGACTGGTCGCATTGCAACGAGAATTCGCCACAACAAGAGACTGTGTGACTGAAGGCCGCGATCAGGCAAGCGTGGTATTTCCAAACGCCAATTGCAAAATATTCTTGACCGCTAGCCCCGAAGAGCGGGCACAGCGTCGTCACCTAGACCTGCTTTCACGTGGTGAACGTATCAATTATGAGGAAGTTCTGGAAAAACAACAGAACCGAGACCGACAGGACCAGCAACGCAAAATAGGTGCCTTGACCAAAACGAACGACTCCATCGAGGTCTGCACAGATGGCTTATCCCCAAGTGAAGTCGTCGACCGCCTAGAAACACTAGTAAAAACTTGTAGTCGCTAGTTGAGAGGCGCGAGTTAAAAGCCGAGGGGCACTTTAGGCAAACAAGGAAAAAGGGAGTGGGAGACCGCTAAATTCCTACCAACTAACGCCTAATTAAATCCATTTGTCACATCTTCAGGATTATGCTACCATACTTGGCTTCGCCTCGTGGGCTTATTTCTGAACTGTTGCCGTTAGACAGTTGGCCTGAGGTTTCACTTAATTCACTGCCTTTCTAGTCGCTAGTTTTACTCCCGAAGTTTTTACTCCCGACCTAACAGGCTTTCTCCCGACGCACCAAATTTTGTCTCACGACTTACCAAATTTGTCTATCGACATAACGGAGACACTCAGCAAGCCCGACTACAGCTTTCTGTTCTGGCTTTCTGTTCTCTGGTGCTACTTACTGCGGGCCATTGCTTTTCCATCGATGGAGTTTTTCCATCAAAGGGGCTTGTCCGTCGGTGGTGCCTGTTCGTCAGTGGGGCCTGTTCGTCACCGTACGGGCCCGTCGTAATTATGGGTTCTGGGTTTAAGGTTTTAAGGTTGGAAGTTTGCTAGAGACACGTTTGGCAGCGCACTGTGTGGTTATTTTTCTATGGTCGACCGTAATTTAATTCGAGAATTTGACGTATCTGAGGAAGATTGGGATGCATCCATAGGCGAACTCGCCTTAGATGATGCCAGTTGGCTTGAAGGTAAGGACATCAATGTCAATCAGATCGTAGAAGGAAAAATAATTCGCGTCGACGATGAGTTTGTGCTCATCGACGTTGGCTACAAAAGCGAGGGCTCCGTACCACGTAATGAGTGGGAAGGCGAAGATGAGGAGCAACCCGAAGTTGGGCAGACACTGCGTGTGTTAGTGGAGGATGTAGAAGAGGCACAAGGTCGCCACGACGATCGTGGTATGATTGTGCTGAGTAAGCGCAAGGCGGAAAAAATTGAGAAGTGGATGAAGGTCATGGAGACCGTCCACGAAGGAGATATCGTTACCGGCGATGTAACGCGAAAAATCAAAGGAGGCCTGCTGGTCGACATTGGCGTCAATGTATTCTTACCCGCCAGCCAGGTCGACATTCGACGACCTCATGATATTGGCGAATACATTGGCAAGCCTATTGAGTGCATGGTACTTAAAATCGACGAAGCACGGCGGAACATTGTCGTAAGCCGTCGAAGTCTTATCGAAGCTCAACGAGCGGAGAAAAAAGCCGAGTTGCTCAAAGAACTCGAAGTGGATCAACGACGCAAGGGTATTGTTAAAAACATTGCTGATTTCGGCGCATTTGTTGACCTGGGTGGAATCGATGGCTTGCTCCACATTACCGATATGAGCTGGGGAAGAATCAGCCATCCCTCAGAAATGGTAAAAATCGACGAAGAGCTTGAGGTGGTCATTCTTCACATTGACTACGAAAAAGAAAAAATTGCTCTCGGGTTGAAGCAAAAAATAGCCAGCCCTTGGGAACAAGTTGGCGACAAGTACCCAGTCAATTCGACTGTCAAGGGTACGGTGGTCAACGTTATGAGCTACGGTGCGTTTATCAAGCTTGAGGATGGCATCGAAGGCTTGGTTCATATCAGCGAAATGTCCTGGACTAAGCGCATCAGCCATCCCAGTGAATTGGTACAAATCGATGATGAAATCGAAGTGGTGGTGCTGCGGATTGACGAAAAGAAGCAAGAAATCTCACTTGGCATGAAGCAAACCCAAGCCAATCCATGGGAGAAAGTGGCGGATAGATATCCAACAGATAGTATGGTCAAGGGCAAAGTACGCAACCTGACCAACTACGGTGCATTCATTGAGATCGAAGAAGGCATTGATGGCCTACTGCATGTGAGTGACATGTCATGGACTCGGAAAATAAGCCATCCCAGCGAGGTGGTCGAAAAGGGACAGGAAGTTGAGTGCAAGGTTATCTCTGTCGATCAACAGCGACGCCGCATTGCCCTGGGACTTAAGCAACTTGACGAAGATCCCTGGGCAACCGACATTCCTAGTCGTTACCAACAAGGCCAACTGGTCACAGGCAATGTCACCAAGATTACCAACTTTGGTGTCTTTGTCGGTTTGGAAGATGGCCTGGAAGGATTACTCCATATTTCGGAACTCGCTGAGCACAAGGTGGAAAACCCGCAGGATGTAGTCAGCGTGGGTGACGAAATCAAAGTGAAAATTTTACGTGTCGACTCCGAAGAACGAAAAATTGGACTGTCGCGCAAACGCGTGGAGTGGGCTGAAGAGGATGAAGAAGCCGCCAAAGCAGGCGCAGAAGCAGGCGCAGAAGCTACCGAAACTCGCGAGGCGACTGCGGATCTCAAGGGAGGAATTGGTTCTACTTCCGGTCCCCTGTTTAGCTCCACACCCACTCCAGACGCCCCATCTGAGGACGTAGCGAAAGAAGAGGAAGTATCGGAAAGCCCATCCGACACCGAAGCAGAACCTACAGAAAGCCAATCGGAGCCAGCAACAAACTCCGAGGTTGTGGAAACCGAGTCCGCCGTTGAGTCGGAAGCTATAAATTCGGAAGAGGTGGCTGGACCCGATGTAGCTTTAGAAGCTGAAGAAGTTGTAGAGAAGGCGACGGATACCGCAAGTGCCGAAAGTTAAGGGCCAGGGCTGGATTTATTGCAGCAAGCCGAACTTTTCAGATGCTTGGATGTGTCGATTGTAAGGGGTAAGCGATTACCTATCTTGGAGTGCTGAAAAGATTCGTTTGCTGGATGGGTTAATAATTCTAGGGCTGCAAGTTTCCGATAGGCACCCTGAAAGGGTGAAACATTTCAGCCCAGGGAAAGGTCAGCGAGTCTGGCCGCCACCCTGGGTAGGGATGATCACCAACCTATCATCGGCCTAGCCGTAGGCTTGCCAACACAGCGACTCTTAACCGAGGCCGAGAATATCCGTGCTTTATCTCGGTTTGTTTTGGCCTCGGGCAAAGGCCACAGAATTACAGCGCGGTTTGCTCGGCCGATTAGTACTATCACAACGAACCCCGGGTAGCACTTTGGCTCGCTTAAGGGTCGACCGATAACTGAAGACCACCGCCTGAAGGCGGTGGGTTCGCCGACAGTCGGCTAAAGCCCGACTTTCTGGTTGTGGCTTACTTACCGCAATCGCCACGAAGTGGCGAAAGCATCT
>JBDOMT010000010.1:0-5826 GCA_039831705.1 Pirellulales bacterium
GCTCACGCCCCACGGCTAGATGCTTTCGCCACTTCGTGGCGATTGCGGTAAGTAAGCCACAACCAGAAAGTCGGGCTTTAGCCGACTGTCGGCGAACCCTCCGCCTTCAGGCGGTGGTCTTCAGTTGGGTACGGGCCACTGACTGTAATTTCAGCGACTCTTTCACTTCGATTGGGGCGGATACGCCGGTCGCCCACCAACGAAAACGTCCCAGTATGTGGGCGCCTCCAAAGCGGTGAGTCATCACCACTTGAATTGAGTGCACGTTTCCGTCAACCGGTACTTGTCCCAGTTCAAAGACGGCATGATGTGTCTGATTCACTTTGGGAAGAATGGCCCAGCCGGTTTCCAGCTTGCCATCGATAGCGTGCTCCACCGGATACCCGGTCTGTGAGAAGGTGGCGTTTGCCCTTGTCAACTTTACCGGTAGTCCATCGACAAGCACCTGTAATTCATTCAAAACAAAGTTGCCGTTCACTCCACGCCCCGGGCCTCCTTCAGGCAACTTTGTGTCAGGCATCGCTTCCAGATAAAGTGCGGTAATCGACGTCAAGTCGGTCTCGAACTCGATCGTATACTCGTCACGATCAGGCGATTTACCTTCCTTCAGCTGTATCGAACCATCCCTTAGAGGCACCAGGTGAGCGCCACCCTGAGTTGTTTGCGAAATGGGCTCCAGCGGTGTCCAGACACCGGGCAAATTCTTCAGATTCTTTTCCCACTCGAGTTGTGCAGCATCCAACTCGGATGTTGGGGTCGTCAACACCTGTTGCAACGTCGCGACGCGATCATCGAGCACGGTTTGTCGTGGTTCATGCCTTACCGGACGTAATGTTTTTGCTTCCTGCACGCCAACCGACGTTTCTTCCAGGTCGGCAAAAAAGGCGCCCCATGAATAAAAATCGCGCATGGTGATCGGGTCGAACTTGTGATCATGACACTGCGCGCAACCCATTGTGAGACCGAGAAAGATCGCCGAAGTGTTGCGCACCCGATCAGCCAGATAGATGGCCTGGTACTCCTTTGGCTGGGCGCCGCCCTCCCGGGTCGTCATGTTGAGCCGATTGAATCCCGATGCTATCTGTTGCATATACTCGGCTCCAGGCAACAGGTCGCCGGCCAGTTGTTCGATGACAAACTGGTCATAAGGAAGATTTTCGTTGAATGCCCGGATGATCCAATCGCGGTAGGAGGAGTGAGGTCGAAAGTTGTCGCCATGAATGCCATTGGTATCCGCGTACCGCACTACGTCCAACCAAACCATTGCCATACGCTCGCCAAAGTGGACCGAACCAAGCAGACGATCCACCACTTTTTCGTAGGCCCCAGCCGACAAGTCGGTGACAAAATGCTCAACTTCTTCAGATGTTGGTGGCAGGCCAATCAAATCAAACGACAGCCGGCGCAGCAAAGTGCGCCGATCTGCTGCTGGCAGCGGCTCAAGGTTCTCATCTTGTAGTTGCGCAAGAATGAATCGATCAATCGAGTTGCGAATCCCGTTGCCATTCACTTCTGGTGGTGTGCAGCGCAGCGGCTGCTGAAACGCCCAATGTCGATCGTACGGTGCCCCCTCGTCAATCCAGCGACGAACCAAGGCAATCTGCTCCGCATCGATCCGTGGCCGAAGGGATTCGACCGGCGGCATCTGCTGCTCGACGTCGCTGGAACCTATCCGGTGAAACAGTTCACTCGCCTCGGCATCCCCCGGAACAATCGCCGTTTGAATTGCCAGACTGCGAATGTCCAATCGCAACTCGCTTTCGCGCGCCTATCGTCCGGTCCATGGCAAGGAAAGCAACGGTCCGACATAATTGGCCGGATATCGCGTGAGAAAGCAACAGCCGTAGCGGGCACGCAATCAACACCCATGTGAACTAACATAGCTGTCACCATGCTGAACAACGAGATACATTGTTTCTTCACTTGACGCTTCCTGGCAATAGGCAGTTTCAAGATGGCCATATCTTCGGTTTGGCGGTCCCATAGTGCACGCGAATACGACCGCTGACCCCCATGACTATCTTAACACGGCGTTCACAATATCTTGAGGGCGAAATGGTGAGAGAATTACAGATCACACGGAACCCGCAGATAACTGGTTAAAAAAGTAATACAGGCTGGCCTCTATTTCATTAGATGTCGTAGTATTTTTAAAGTAGATGCGCGTGCAGGTGGGAACCTCTGCGGTATGTCGAAGAGCGTGCTTTGATACAAAATACTTTTGGGATTGGAGAAAGTGTCAAATCCCGCCTGGCCCTGATAGCGGCCAAATCCACTGCTTTCGGTACCGCCAAAGGGCAGACTGGAAACATTCAAATGGACAATCGTGTCATTCACACAAACCCCTCCTGATGAGGTCTGAGAGAGAATCCGCTGCTGGCATTGCCGGTTCCGGGAAAAGAGATACAGGGCCAGCGGTTTGGGTCTACGATTAATCAGATCAATGGCCTGGTCGATCTGTTTGAATTCCAGGATGGGCAGGATTGGCCCAAAAATCTCTTCTTCCATGAGACGTGCATCCTCTGGGATGCCCTCCATCAAGGTTGGAGAGATAAAGAGTTGCCTCGATCGACCTTAGCACCGACAAGCACTCGTCCCTCCGACAGATATTCGGAGAGACGGTCAAAGTGCCACGCATTGATGATTCTGGCATAGTCGGGACTCTCTTGAGGATTTTCGCCGTAGAATTTTGTGATCCAATGATCGATCTCTTGGATCAGCCTTTTTTTGACCTGATGGTGGACGAGTAGAAAGTCAGGGGCGACACATGTCTGGCCGGCATTGAGAAACTTTCCCCAGGTAATACGCTTGGCAGCCCTGGGCAAATCACAGTTCTCATCCACAATGCAGGGGCTTTTCCCCCCCAGTTCCAGAGTGACTGGCGTCGTGTGAACTGCCGCGGCCTTCATCACGATTTTGCCAACCGTCGCACCACCTGTGTAGAAAATATGGTCGAACCGCTGTCGGAGCAGTTGCTGTGCCGATTCCGGACCTCCACACACGACCGATAGGTAGTGATCGGGAAAGTACTTTGCGATCATTTGCGATAGCACGCGTTGGCTGTTGGGTGATACTTCTGAAGGCTTCAAGATCACACAGTTTCCCGCGGCCATGGAGGCGACCACTGGTGCAATGGCCAGCCTGAAAGGATAGTTCCAGGGAGAGAGAATCAGTGAAAGACCCAGCGGTTCGGATACGATCCGAGCTTTCGACAAAGGAAAGAGCCAGGTGCTGCGGATGTGCTGGGGTTTCATCCACCCCTTCAGATGCTTGAGTGCATAGGTAATCTCAGCCAGACAATAGCCGATCTCAGATGCAGATGCGTCTGCTTGAGACTTCTTCAGATCTTGGTCCAATGCAGTGAAGATCTCGGCTTCGAAGGCCCGAATGGCATGGCGCAAGGTTCCGAGCATTCGGCTACGAAAATCGAAAGATTGCGTCTCACCGGTGGCAAAAAAAATTCGCTGCTTCTCAATGAGCTCATTCATCCAGCTTTTCCCGCCAAAACACTCAGAGTGTGCCCAGGACCTGCAAGGGCATCTACGATTACCTGGAGCGAGCAGTCAATTTCAGGTTGATTGGGCCACCAGATTCGGAAACTTCGAGTACCAAGGGCGTTGTCTGTTTGGAAGTGTAAATGGATGGAATTTCTCTTTTCGGCGGATTACGAACCGGCCCCACCGCGACCGCAGGTGCATCCTTTTTTTCCTGCTCATCGATTGGGTCGAAATCATCCGCGGTGATAGGTATCGACGGTTCCGAAACGACCACTCGATAACGGCCTGGCGGACATCCTTCGTAATCCTCCGTGGCACCAAAGATCACTGCGGTCAATACGTATTTCCCATCGCCATTGGTGAAGCCCCCGGCACCGTTCCCAACGGTTCCCTCCTCGGGAACAAAAAGCAGGCTCTTAAATGCCAGAGGCTTTTCGTCAAGGAAAACGGTCCCATCAACCGGAACCAAATTCGGCCCTGAACGACCGCACCCAGCCAACAGAATAATTCCAAGACTAATAATCAATCGAAACATGATTGGTTATCCTGAACAAAGTAAATTTCGCACCCTCTGTGTCGTGGTTCTGAGGGCATGGCAACAAGCATGGAGAACTCTAACGAATTAAGGCAGCTCGACAACATGACCGTCCGCCATGCGTGACAGATTATTGAGAATCAACTTCTGGACCGAATCAGAAACAAAATGGACCGAGCCATCACCCAAGGCGAACTGGCACCCTCCCGGATGGAGGCTCGCAGCGGCAGACCACCAGGTTCGAGTCCGTCCCTCCATGGGGCTATAGGGCGGGCTCCTCCATTTAGGATGTACCCAAGGCATGTGCCATAAATTGATGCCAGCGTCTTTCTCGCTGGGATAGGGGTCGACTCCAGTCATAACCCAAGCTCGGTATGCCCAGGCGAAGGCGCGTCCGTTTTCGTGCCATTTTGTAGTCTCGCCCACCATGAACGTATGGGTAAGGCCGTCGGTCACTTGTGACACGTTCGTTTCGCTTTCTTCGCCAAATATTCGCTTTAAGATGCCACTGGAGTGATAACTGTTGCAGTTGCTGAAATCAGTGAATGCGGAGGTGATTAAGTCGTAGTTTGTCGAGGCTCCAATGAATCCGGGTGCCGGCCCGTAGTGGATTCCTTCAAGTGTCCGCAATTTTGGTCCGTTTGTGTCGGAGGGACAAATAAACTCCTGCAGCTCCAGTTCCGATGCGGCGGCATTCCCGTTGGTTGCAGGGTTGCCTATCACCGTTCCACCGGAACGAATATTGGAATCGGAATACGCCTCTGAATGATTGAACTGATCGTACACGACCTGTTGTTCCAAATGGGGTAGAATTGCAACCAGACCGTTTGAGTTTATCACTTCCCCATTAATGGGCGTGCTATCGCACATGCCATAGCCACGACCGGCAGCCGGAAACTGTTTGTGCGAGCTGACATAGTTGTGTAGTGCCAAGCCAATCTGCTTCAGATTGTTTCCGCATTGGATACGACGGGCTGCCTCGCGAGCTGCCTGAACAGCAGGCAGCAGCAGCGCCACCAGAATGCCGATGATCGCAATAACCACCAACAGTTCCACCAAGGTAAAACCGTGCCATCGTCGTCTAAAGTCAAAGCGAGTAGAGCAGGCCATACGATTTTTTCCTTGCTTGCGATGGTGAAGGGACCGCAGAAAACAAAGCTGGCTGGATGAAATGCTACAGCATAATGCGAATAGAGGAAAAGGAGAGAGAGGAAAGACCTCCGTGGATGAATAGCCGACGCAAATCCGAGATTTCCCATAGGGATCTAGCCCGAATTTCTCACACTTTCCTGCTACGCGGCGGCCAAGTCCTTGCCTGGCTGCGTCAAACCGCACAATTTGATCCTCAATGTATAGACAATACGTATCAGATCAAATTGATTGTCTTCCTTGCCAGACAAGGACTTACCACCGCTCGCGACGAAAAGTGTGAGAAATCCGGGCTAGCTGGAACTGCTCCAGGCTCGGAATCTCCCTATTGTAACAGTACACGCCACCCCTTGTGTGTCTAGCCCGCAAATTTCACCCGTTTCTGCTACGGCGCCCCAAGTCCTTCCGTGGCTGCGTTATGTTTCGGTCCGCGATCCTCAACGTGTATAAACTGGGATTTCCCATTTAGAATTGCCTGAAACCACTCCAGTCTCGGAATGTTGCCTATTGTAACAGGATGCGCCCCCCCCCGTGTGTGTAGCGCATCAGAATTTTCTCCATTGTTTTACTACCGGTCCCAATTCCTGGACTCCCACCACCCTAACACAAGATTTTCAAGCTTTTTGGCTGGGTTGCATGCCTGTT
>JBDOMT010000010.1:5836-6087 GCA_039831705.1 Pirellulales bacterium
CCTTTCCTCTTGCAGCCACTTTTTTGGCCTCCTTCGTGCTGGTACGTCTCAGCCTCCATGGATGGCTGGTGGCGGCAGCGCGAGTCGTTCAATGCGGTCGAGGATTGCGGCGGACAACTTTCGTGTGATCGCCACCTCGGCAAGTTGAAACGTCACGTATTTTGCATGCCGGGTAACCTTCGCCCCGATCTTCACCAGCTTCTCTCGAAGGGTTGTCAGCGACCAGTGCTTCACCTCATGGGGCAGTGCTA
>JBDOMT010000018.1:0-6086 GCA_039831705.1 Pirellulales bacterium
CACTTTTTCAAGCCGGCCAAAAAAATGGGGCGTCCTCCGTTGCACTCGCTGCGCTCGTTCCACTACGAACGCCCCATTTTTCCCCTTGCTGCTGAAACAGCTTTTACAGAAACTACGTTACACTACCGAGATTCGAAACTCTTAGCAAAGATCCATGTTAACAGCAGTGCGTGTGAGACGGCAAATAAACCTGGAAATAGGAAGTCTACCGGTAATTGCTGATAAAGATACACATTCCTACCTTCTTGCCCTAAGGATTCAAGAAGTGTGATTGCATGTTGGTAGGGGTAGCTGGTAGGTGATAAATCGAACAGTGCTAATTCTGGAGCATATCGCTCAACTTTGGGTATCGTGTAACAAAGCATGGTCAGATAGACACCCATGGTGAGTAGGAATAATCCTAGCACCACCTTTCCAGAAGCTGTATTCTGCAGAAGCGTCACAAACTTTTCCATGTTTCTGCCTGTTTGTTATCAGGGGTCTATTTTGCTAGGGTGGTTGAAGCGGCTTAGTGTATTCCCCTAAAAGGGGATTTTAAAATAGGAGAGTCTTAACAGACGAAAAGGTCAAGGGACTTAAGATATGACTAGAGACCAAGTCACTCGAGGATATGGGACTGCAAAATATGAGGCTGCGTTTGTGGGAATGCAGTTGCTTGTACTGGTCGGCCTGTTGATGGGTTCTACTGCTCATGGAGCGGAGTCCGCTACGAAAAATCTGGCCAATCAGATGCTTGAATCGATTCGTGAACAATCGGGTCTCTGTGTCCATTTGGGTTTTCATGACGTACGTCTGACGACTCAGTTGTCCAATGGTGGCAAGTTTCTTGTCCATGGTCTGAGCAACGACTCGCAGGCAGTGGAAAAGGGCAGAAAAACAATCCGCGCGCAAGGTCTCGCCGGTGCGGTATCGATTGAACATCATTCGCTTAATCGCTTGCCATATGCCGACAATCTGGTGAACCTGATGGTGGTCGAAAATCTTGCCAATTTGTCCGCGCAGGGTTATCTCATGGAGGAAAAGGGTAATCTCATAGAAGAGTTGTTGCGAGTGTTACGGCCAGGCGGAAGTGCATTCGTGAAGGAGTCGGCGCTGAGTAAACAGCGTCTACTTGCGAAGTCCGTGGACTTGCAAATAGATCGAATTACCATTGGCTCAAGTACCTGGTACACGTTTCATAAGCAGCGGCCGGACGCCATGGATGAATGGACGCATCGTCGCTATGACCCGACACGCAACGCTGTTTCGCACGACCAAGTGAATGTTCCATCTGGCGTCCGCTGGATAGCCGGGCCGAACTGGCCCACAGGCCATCGTAAAGCGTCGGTTCCAGGTGTGGTGGCATCGAAAGATCGACTTGTCTATGTGTTCGATGATTTGCTTCCCGCCGGAGAAGACTTGCCTGTAGCAAAAGGGAAAACGCTTCTTGCCGGTGGGCTTCCTGAAGAGCGGCAGAAAACGCTCATCGCCCGCGATGCCTACAATGGCATGCTGCTCTGGAAGCGAACTACCAGCAATGAAGAATCACCAGTCTTGGTCCACATGGGTAATCGGGTTTACAATGTGGTTGAGGATAACGGTCCCCTGGTGGTACTGGACGCCCGCACGGGGGAAGTTATACAAACTTACCACGAGGCCGGATCGCCCCTCGAAGTGTTCGCTCTCAATGGCCGGTTGCTGATACGCACTCAGTCGGATGTCCGCTGCTTGGATTTGATGACGGGTAAATTGCATTGGACGCATGAAGGGGCGTACCATATGGTTGCAAGCAAAGGCAGCCTTTTTCTGCACACAGATTATCGTGCCAAAGACGGCCGTCCATTGCACCGTTTTATCGGTCTCGATCTGGCCAATGGTCATGAGCTGTGGCAGACCACTACGGAGAAGTGGCCAAGTCAGCCGAATCGTCTGGAGTTGGTCCTTTATCAAGATGACATTCTCGTATTCGGCGGCTCTGGAAATCATGCGATTACGGCAAAAGATGGCAGCTACTTGTGGAGTTACAATTACGATTTGATCGGGCATGGCGGCAGCTATTCGAAAGTTGCCTACATGCACGGTTTGTTGTGGATTCACAACGGAGCATCGGCTGCTCCGGATGAGGAACCCTCCAATGCCTGGGAAGGCCTCGATCCACAAACGGGAGAAGTGAAAAAGCGGCTGGCTCATGGCGTCATCAAGCACCGTTGCATGTACGATGTGGCGACCGAACAATACTTTCTGTGCGGTTCCATGGACTTTGTCAATCTTGAACAGGGTAAGCACACACGTTTCACGGCGGCCCGGAACTCATGCCGGACGGCGGGTGTGGTGCCAGCCAACGGGCTGATTTATACCTTTCCACACGCCTGTGCCTGTTATCCGTTGATGCGTGGATTTTTGGGGCTCAGCGGCGATGCGCCGGTCATCGAATCGGTGGACTTGCCTGCCTCTCAACGGCTTCAAGGGGGGCCGGCAATGGGGACCGATCTCCATCAGGAAACAACCAGCGAAAGTCAGTGGCCGACCTACCGGGCTGACGTGCATCGTAGCGCCAGCACCAAGGCATTCGGCCCAACGCGGTTGGATAAACTATGGTCGCGGACCTTGACCGATGTTCACGCGGCCAGGATGAGGCAGGAATGGGACCAAAAAGATGGCGGTCGTGTGACCAGCCCGGTCGTTGCCGACGGCATGGTCTTTGCGGCGGCCAGTGACATGCACGAACTGTTTGCTCTGGATGCTGAAACGGGTACGCCAAAATGGACTTTTGTCGCCGGTGGCCGTATTGACTGTCCACCGACCGTCTATCGAGGTTTGTGCTTGTTTGGTTCGCGCGATGGTTGGGTCTATTGTTTGCGGAGTCACGATGGAAAATTGGTGTGGCGCTATCGGGCAGCCCCCGATGATCGGCGGATCGTCGCTTATGGACAATTGGAGTCACGCTGGCCAGTTGTCGGTGGCGTTTTAATATACGATGGTCTGGCCTACTTTGCTGCGGGCCGACATGCAGGGTCTGACGGTGGTGTGCACGTATATGCTGCGGAACCGGCGAGCGGAAAGATTGTCTGGCACAGTAATCCGGAAGGCTATCAGACTTTGCCGGATCTTCTGGTCGCAGCCGACGACGAAGTGCATATGGCCGATTGGCAATTTGACGCGAAAACAGGTAAAGACAGCAGCAGTACATCTGGCCAATTTCTACGTTCAGCTCGGCTCGGTCTGTTGAATAATGCCTGGTACAAACGCCCAATCGCACTGCGGAAAAACCTACAGCAGTGGTCCATAGGGCAGACTTCCGGGCAGTTGTTATCCTTCAGTCAGAAATGGATTTGTGGTTTTCGCGGGCCGAGCAAAGTGAGTGGTGGTGATGGAAAAGTCTCCGGTTTTACCCAACTTTTCGCGAAACCACATCATCGCGACGGCCAAGGCTGGTCAGAGCAATACCCGTTGGGGACCAACATCAAAAGTCTTGTTCTGGCTGGAGAAACATTATTCATTGCGGGAAGACTGAACGGTTACGATGAGAAGTCTTACGGGGTGCGCGCGTTGTCTGTCCAAGACGGCAAACCGTTGGCCGAGGTGTCGGTCGACGACCCGCTGGTACACGATTGCTTGAGCGTTGCTAATGGCCATGTGTACCTTACCACCCAAGGTGGCCAAGTCATCTGCCTGGGTGATCGGTGAGGCCATGATCGGGCAACCCGACGGGCAAACTAATGGGCAAGCCAAGTTATCTACCAACCGACAACACGATGGAATCAAGCCGTCAGACCAACCGCGACGAAAACTGTCATCTAGAAAGAAGTTCCTCTTCTCCGCGCTGATTTTGGTCGCCTTTTTTGCCATTCTCGAAGGAGGTTTGTACCTGCTGGGTATTCAGCTAGTCGTGGTGACTCAAGATCCGTTTGTCGGATTCGAATCTAGTTTGCGTCTATTCGTTGAGCATGCCGGAGTCCAAGACCAGACGACACTCATTACGGCAGAGGCCAAGCGTGCCTACTTCAACGAGCAAAAATTTCTGCAACAGAAGCCAAAAGGTACGTATCGAATCTTTTGCATAGGCGGTTCGACCGTGTACGGACGTCCGTATGACGACACGACCTCTTTCCCAGGTTGGTGGCGGGAATTATTGCCAGTTGCTGACCCTACGTGCAATTGGGAAGTGATCAACACGGGTGGCGTGAGCTATGCCAGCTACCGTGTGGCCGCTTTGATGGAGGAGCTTGTCGAGTATCAGCCCGACCTGTTTGTAATCTATTCCGGTCATAACGAGTTTCTTGAAGAGCGTACCTACCGTGAGATTAAAGATTTGTCACCAGCATTGCGCCGAGTTTCCTCCTTACTCAGCCGCACCCGAACACATTCTCTGGTTCGGTCCATCATGAAACCATTCGAGTGGAAGCCTGGCCGGCATCAAATGTCAGGCGAGGTGAACGCTCTGCTTGATCATACGGTCGGTCCGTCGGATTATCATCGCAATGACCATCTACGACAGAAAATCCTAAAACATTTTCAGCTCAATTTGGTGCGCATGATTGAAATTGCACAAAGGGCCGGAGCCGAGGTATTGCTTGTTGTGCCAGCGTCGAATGTGAAGGATTCTGCGCCATTTAAGAGCCAACACCGAGACGGGCTTAGCGCAGAACAGCAAGCACAGTGGTTGCACTTGTTTGATCGCGGAAAATTGTTGCAAGCTACAAGCAAGTACGATGAAGCGCTCAAAGCATACCAACAGGCTGAAGAAATTGACGACCGCTTCGCGGAACTTCACTATCAAAAGGGTCGACTGCTGCTGGCGATGCGAAGGCTGACAGAAGCGAGGACCACGCTGGATCGTGCCCTCGTCGAAGACATTTGTCCTCTGCGAGCCGCGCCAAAGATTCAGGAAATGGTTCGCCAGACATCGGTAACTCTTTCCATCCCCATGGTAGATGCCGAGGAATTGCTCAAGTCCGAGTGCCTGCGCCGCTACGGTCATCATTCTCCGGGTCGTGAATACTTTCTGGATCATGTCCACCCCACGGTTGAAACGAATCAACTGCTAGCCAAAACCATCGTCGAGAGGCTGATCGATGCGGGTAGGGTCGAACAGCATTCTAGTTGGAATCAAGGGGCGATTGAAAAAGTTGCGGAGCGCATTGAGGCGAAAATCGATACCGAAGGTCAAGCGGTTGCGTTGCGGAACCTGGCCAAAGTACTCAACTGGTCCGGTAAACACGAGGAAGGCGGATTGCTAGCTTTGCAGGCTGTCGACCTGCGCAGTCGTTGCCAACTAGCGGAAGATCCAGAAGCGTACGTGCTGGCTGCGGCGCATCTGAAGGTCCTCGGTGATATCGATACGGCCATCGATTATTATCAACGGGCCTTACAGCACCGACCTAACTATGTTGAAGCGCATCGCCTGCTAGGTGCTGCCATGGTCGAACGAGGTCGGTTCGAGGAGGCGAAAGGTCACTTTCAGAATGTGGCTCGGTTAATACCAGACGATGCTCATGCTCACCATATGGTGGGAGCAGTGCTGGCCGAACTGGACCACTACCAAGAAGCGATTCCCCATTATCAACGGGCTCATCGGTTGACGCCCAACGATGCTCACATCCACTACAATATGGCCTATGCGCTGGAGCAACTTGGCAACACGGAGGGCGCGATCCGTTGGTACCAGACAACTTTGCAGCTCAATCCCAAAGATACCGAAGCCCAACGAAACCTTGAACGGTTGAACTCTGGTAAGCTGTCCCCAGTAAGTCGACCAACTTCCGGCAATTGAGTGAACTTAGATTAAGGAGATTCCCGCTTCTCTTCAGAATTGGGCATTTCAGAACCAGACATTCCAGCGTCGATCCTATCCGCATCGGACATTCCCGTTTCGCCAGATTCTTCAGAAAGAGATTCTTCAGGAAGAGGCCCTCCAGAAATGGGCATTTCCTCAGAATCGGTTTCTTCGGTGTCGGCCCTATCCGTGTCGGATACGTCCCCGTCAGACACTGAGGCGCCGTCAGACACTGAGGCGCCGTCAGACACTGAGGCGCCGTCAGACACTGAGGCGCCGTCAGACACTGAGGCGCCGTCAGACACTGAGGCGCCGTCAGACACTGAGGCGC
>JBDOMT010000001.1:0-26145 GCA_039831705.1 Pirellulales bacterium
AACATCTCGCTTCTGTTACCGACTCGTTTACAAAATTTCTGAAATCCAAAGTACGCGCATCACTTCGGTACACGGGTGAAGACGACAACGGCAAAAAGTCTGGTGCGAAAATCGTCAAGCTGCCCACAAAGCAGGGGGCTGCACGATGACTAACACCACCCCAAACAGCAAGGCTCTCGGCAAGGCAAAGTCTAATCTAAACGCCAAAGGGGGTGTACATCTACTTTGGCTAACTAAGATCCAACCGAGCCCAGAAAATGACGAGATTTATAGACCCATCGACCCAAAAGAACCATCGTTGATAAATTTAGTGGCGAGCATCAAAAAACATGGGGTAATGGAACCACTCGTCGTCAATAACGAGGGTTTCATCCTGTCGGGTCATCGACGGTACGCTGCCGCAAAGCTCGCTGGCAAACGTAAGGTGCCAGTTCGACGGGTGAACGTCAAACGGGACACCGACAAGTTTATGACGCAACTACGCGAGTACAACCGGCAGCGATCGAAGGGTATCGAGGAGACGATCCACGAGGAGGTAATCTCCACCGATCCCACCAACCCGCGCTATCGGCTGATCGATCACCATCGTCGAGAGTCCGAGATCGTCGCGGCGCCAATGGATCTCGGGCCGAGGAAGTACCGCAAAGCGATCAGTAGCGCCAAAGGTGAAATGGTCGCGGCCATCATGCGGACGCTCGAGGAACGGGCACTCTATCGGCCTCTATCGGCTCGCAGTATCCATTATCCATTATTGAATTACCCGCCGCTGATACACATGGCCAAGCCAAAATCTCGATATCGGAATGATGATAAATCATACAAAGCTCTAATCGACGTGCTGATCCGAATGCGAACGTCGGGAATGATTCCTATGGATTGGATCGACGACGAGACCCGACCGATCACCACCTGGGCGACGTTCGACACGCCGGCCGACTTCATTCAGAAACAGATTGCCGGCTTCCTGAAGGGTTACAATGGGAACTTCCTGAAGTCACAACCGCACCATTATGAGCTACTAGGTGAGAAAAACACCGTCAACGTCGTACTTCAACGGGTCGCCGCCAAGTACCGCATGCCGATGACGAGCGGTCGTGGGTACGCATCCCTGCCACCTCGAGCCAAGATGGCCGATCGATTCAAGGCGAGTGGGAAAGATAAACTGGTGGTTTTCACAGTCAGCGACTTCGACCCCGACGGCGAAGAGATAGGGCAATCGTTCGGTCGATCGATGCGCGACGACTTCGACATCGAGAACGTCGACGTGTTCAAGCTGGCGCTGACGTACGAACAGACGCAACGATTCGACCTGCCACCGGCGCTACCCGTGAAGAAAAAAAGCAGTGTGTACCCGAAGTTTTTCGAGAAGTACGGCTGCGATGACGTATGGGAACTCGAGGCGGTGCCGCCCGAACTTCTCGAGCAGACGGTGACGGAGGGCATCGAGCAGGTTATCAATAGCGGCCTGCTGAATAAGGAGATCGACGCCGAAAATGCCGCTTGGGATCATCTCGAGGAGGTTCGCAAGAAAGTTCGCACGACGTTGATGAGCTCCGACTTGCTCAGCGGCGAAGAGTACTAACGTAAAATGCCGGCGAACACTGCAAATGCTCGCCGGCTCATAAACCATGCAAACGGATTATAAACCATGTTCATGTCAAATGAAATGGGCCGCGAACTCGAGCCCGACTTTACTCTACACAGTACTACACAGTATACGCACTTAGTACGTCCCCCGAAAAATAGCCTTGAAGAAAAGATAATAACCAATGTCACCCGACGAAAACGCGACCACCCAACCGATAGCGACGCCTTGCCATCGAGCGTGCAGTCGGCGATTGATCGGACACTACCCAAGACGTCGACCGGTATCGGGTGCGGCCTGTTTAAGTTCGTCCGAGCTCTCAAGGCGATCCCTGATCTCGGCGACCTGAGTGGATACGGCGACCACTGGCACAACGCGCTGCGAATATACGATCGGTGGCCAATTGAGCAAACCAGGAGGCTATACATGCAAACGTTAGAAAAAGTACGAACCGGAGAAGATAAGAGAGCGCCAGCAATCGCGTTCGAGATGGCCAGTCGCAAACCGTACCCGGCCGCGAGCAAAGGGATGAGTGAACCGCTCCGGATACTGGCTGGCACCTGTCGAGAGCTTCAGTTGATGGCCGGCGATAACCCGTTCTTTATCGGCTGTCGAGAAGTCGGCGAACTGTTCGACGTGCACTTCACCTCGGGCGCGACGTACCTGAAGATCCTGATCGAATACGACATTCTGCAAAAGGTAACGCCTGGCCGGAAAGCCGGCCGACGTGCAACCACCTATTTATACCTCCCCGATCCCAATGAGGCGAAACGATGAACACGCAACCGCATCGAACAATGGGAGCAGTCAGCCGGCAACAGGGGTTACCCTCCCAAATATCGAGGGGGGGGGTATCGATTGTTACTCCCCCCCCTCGACTTTATTAGGGGGTGGGCAGTCGACCTGGACGTCCGCGTTATATGATCCGTCCGCGCGGACGGATCCGGCGGGCGCCGGCCGCGCGGACGCCGGTCAAAACAATTCCCCGCTGCCCAGCGGGGCGCGTTCTCCACCACTTCGAACGACTGGTGTTGTGTCAAGCTATATCCTGTAAAATAAGGGAAAAAGCCAAAGGTACTACTTTGGGATTTGCTCCTGATACCAGACGGAAGAGCGACATAAGGCGGTAATCTTTCTATTCAAACAGGCATCAGACACATGGATGACCAAATAAAAACGAAACCTGAATACGCCCAAATCCTGGTGGAGTGCTACCATCGTACGCGACAATTAGCCCAGACAGAGCAGCCACCGGCGTGGATGACCTGGTTAGTTGACGAGCGAGAGGAGCAAATCGAGCATGGCCCTCGTTACGGTTGCGGCGAGTGGTTTGGTCCGGTGCACGAGTTCGAACGCATGCGCCTTCGTCGAGCTATTGACGATTTGGAACGTGGCGGATTGATCGTAACCTGGCGGCGCCGGGGCCGACGACTGAGTAATATCGAGTTGACAAAATCCGGCGTGAAATTCGCCAAACAATTGGCCAAAGAGGCAAAGAACGACTGTTCAATTCCTTGACGAGGCGAAGCCTAAAGTGATGCGGCAAAAAAATCGCCAAGTTGTTAGCAGTGTGCAGCCTTAATATTCAACAGCTCTCCGTTTGCACAGACCACCAAACACCATGTTTCCGTTTCCCCTCTGGTGGCCAAAAGTCAGGGCGGGTGGAGTTGGTCCCAATGGCTCCAGATTTTGCTGAGATGCTCCTGGCGACTCCAGAAGTTGACCGACATGGTCGAGTCTTTGGGCTGGAGTATGAATCCGATTGGGCTTCCAAGGTTGTCTGTCGCATTGGTGAAGCTGCTGAAGTTATCGTCGAGCAAGGCACCAGGAAGGGTAAGCCTCATATCAAAAGCACGCTTCGGCTCACGACCTAAGAAGGGCTTTTGGGCTCCGTTGGTCCAAGCTGGTTATGCCACCGATTCTCATGCAGCTCATGAGGCACGAAGACATAAAGGTCACGATGGCATATTATGTCGGTCGTGATGTGCAAGACGCTGCCGGCCAGTTGCAAGCCGTTTTCAATGGTCAGAAAGCGATTCCGCACAGAGCCTGCAAAGTGCTCGGCAAACCACACAGCGCGCACAACGTCGGATAGATATCGATCGACTCGGTGATCCTGGTACAAGGCGAGCCATTGCCATTGCCACTGGTACGAGGATCATGAATCACTAGCGGAATGCGCGCTCCCTGTTTCCAGAGTGAGACCGCTTTCGATCACTTGCCTTTTTCGCCAATCTGGAAACCATGCTCGCCCCAGAAGACGATAATCGTTTTCTCGCGTAATCCGAGCGCATCGAGCTCTGCCAGGACGTGACCGGCATTCCAATCCATCCAAGCCGACGAGGCTAGGTAGCCCCCGGTAATTGCACGTGCTGCCTCCGGCGTCGCGTCTCTGCGGATGAAGAGGTCGGCATTGCGGGGCCGAATCGATCCGGCTGGAAAACCGTCGGGCGTGACTGAAAATCGACCACGCTCTTCCACTGCAATGCGGTGTCGTCTTAATAGACATTATCTTCTGTTCAAATCAATCAGCGATGCCAGTAAATGCAGATCCAAAATCTGTGATAGGTTTGGGTGAGATAGTATGGTCGCGTCCGAACATTTCGACGACCGACATGTTCAATTCTCTCTCTTGTCGAGCCTCATCAACCGATGGTTAGCAAATCGTGATTACTTTCATGCCTAACAGCGAGCCCAGTTTGTCAATCTTGCTGGCGATGTGACCAACTCCCACAGCACAATGGTGCGCTGGGCCGTGCTGATTCCACTCTTCCACGAAACGCCTTGCTCCAATGGGGAATCGATAGCGGCTGTTCGTATTGCCAATCTCTAGGATTGGTCCCGGCGTAGATTCTCCCTCGGCAACTTGCAATTGCAGTGTGCCCTCTACAGTTTGCACAACTGAAAGGCAAGTAATGGGCCCATGCTTGACTGCCATTTCGACCGAGACTCCACGACCAACTTTTCCATGATAGACGTCAAGCGGTCGTACTTTGGTTTTTCCTTCCGCGATGGCGATGTGTCCGGGCCCATCGTGTCCCATGAGAACAATGTCGTCATTGAAATCCATCGCATAGTATTCGGTGAACGATCCGCCGGCGCCAAAACAGTCCATGATCTTCATCGCCTGGGCATTCTTGATTTCCAACTCGCCTGCCACGGGGATACCTCGTGCCGTGAGCAGCGAGGTGCCGAGAATGATCGAGCTGATGGTGTCTTCGTTTTCAGTATTGCCTGTTCCCATGTGGTAGTACGCCATCGAGCCAAGGCTCTTTTCCTCAACCAACGCGTCAAGAGCGACAGAGGTTCGCGCCGCTCGTTGGAGTTCTTCCTCCAGGCAATCGGATTGAATATCAAAGGTGTCGTGGAACAAAGTCACCCGCTCACGAATTTGCTCATCGGTTACGACTCTCCGTAAACTTGCCAGCTCGTCAACTTCCAGTAGCTCGACATGTCCTCCGAAGAAAGCGACCTGCTGGGTCAAGTCGGAATAAATATCGAGCATTCCGCAGTAGTAATGTCCCATGATGCCCAGGCGGTTGTGTTCCATCGCGTACGCGACTCGGGCCGCTTCCATCCAATCGTCGACTTCCTGCCAACACTCGCAGTCGCCGTCGAGCGTGCCGGTGACTTGGAAAAATGGAATTTGGCAACGATTGAACACATTGGCAATCTCTGGAACCGGACAGGCGGTGCACCAAGCCAGCCATTCCCCGGTCATCTTGGTACGATCTCCTAGACGATTGAAACTGTCGTAGTCGATTGCGGCCCCCGGTTGCAGATTTAAGACAATGACTGGAACTTTCGCCCGACGCACGACCGGTAGTACCGTACTCGACAAAGCGTAGGTCGTAACGTGTAAGAAAATGAGATCGACATCTGCTTGCCGAAACTGGTGACCGGCAGCGCTCGCCTTCTCAGGCGTATCAACCAGGCCCAGATTGACAATTTCTACGTCTGGCCGTTGCAGCCTGTCCGCAGTTTGGGACAAGTATTGTTGCAATCGCTGCTCCAGACCTTCGAATTGCGGCCAATACGTGGAAAGCCCAATGCCAAACAAGCCAACTTTGAGTACGGACTGTTGCGGATGATTCATGGTCTTGCTTGTTTCAATGGTTTGTGGTTTGCCGACGTGAGGTCCACGCCATAGATGTGCGTTGGGCCATGCATGTTGGAACGAAAAATGATCCAGCGCCCATCGGGTGAAAAATGCACGTTAGGTTCCAATCCGTAATCATGATCAGTCATGTTCACCAGTCGTGTCGACAGCAGGCTATCTCCACTGGGTTTAAAGAGGTAAATCCACTTGCCGTCCTCTGCTCGGGCGACACTGTTGCGCTTACCACCGTCACCAGCAAAAAGTTGTTGCTCCTGGGACAGATTGTAGTGTGTCGACCATTCGTTTCGAGTCAGGCTGTATGCAGTTTCTTGCCGCGACTGCAGATCATAACCGGCCAGGTAAAAGGCTTCGCCCTTGGGGACCTGCAAATCAAACCAAATCGTCCTGCCGTCAGAGCTCCACCACTCATGCCCCCAAATCTCCATGTCGACAGTCCGCTGGCGAATCGGTCGCACCTGCCGAGTTGTAATGTCAATCAGCCAGATTCGATTCAACTCGTGCCAGGGGCCTTCATGGCAGAACATCAGCAGTTTCGGATCGGTCGGTGAGAATTGCCAATGACCCAGCCAGGTGTTGATCTCATGGATCTTCTTGACAGTGCCTGTGGCAATGTCGAGCGTAAAGAGGTAATTGGGGAGCCTGGCATCAAAGATCTTCCGCATATATTCTCCCTTGCTGACGCCTCGACGCAACTCGGCAGCGCCTTCACAATGTCCGCCGGCCAAGACTGTTTCGTCGGCGTTGATCGTCTTGATCTTGCCTGGAAAATCCTCCGGCAGCACGGCGACTCGTCGTGTGACTGCCGTATCAACATGGGTCGCATAGATGATTCTGCCATCCTGGAAGAACGCCTCCCGGTGCTTTGGAGCAACAATCTCGCCTTTGCGCTCCCCTTCGATGTCCGTGAGCTGGTTGATTGCCAGCGTCTGAAGATTGAGCGCAAACAGCTGCCCTCCCTTCTCTGTCGAGCCGTGGAACACCATCTTGTCGCCTTCGTCATCAAGGGCTGGGACGAAGGGATTGTTGTGAAAGTAAAAACTGTAATTGTTGCCTTCTCGCCGGGAAATACGGATCACGCGAAAACCGGTGTCCGGATCGGTCCACTCCAGCGGTATTTCGAGTTGCTCTTCGGCGTTCCCGACAGCATCTTCTGCCGCGGCCATTCCGAGAAAACCGAAGGTCAGCACGGTGATGAGGCTGACGAATCGCATCGTCGTCTTCTGATTTGTGTAGTAAAGCATGTCGCATTCCCCGTCCATTCAAGCCTCGGCTTCGATATGAAAAATCTCTTCCAGTTCACCCACGACCGGGCTGTTGTCCGCATTCGTGGGCATCAAGGGAGCCATTGAGACCCACCATTTCTGGCAGACGCTTGTGCTTGCAATGGCTTGCCATTGCTCCAGGTCACTAACTTCGGCATACGCAAACAGGTCGTTGGTCGCGCGATCCAAATAAATCGAATAGGTAACGACGCCATGCTGCTTGAGCGCGGTTTCCAATTCAGACCAGATCGGGTTATGTCGGTCGATGTACTCGGCTTCCTGCCCCGGACTTACTCTCATACGAAACGCGACTCGAATATTTCCATTCTCCATTGATTTATTCCATTTCATGCGTTTTCATGGGCGTCAGCCGAACAGGGCCCAGCAGGCCTGAGGGGGTGAGTGGCCATTGGGAGGCGTCGAATTTTTTGTAGTCATGGCTGACGAAATTGATTTCGTGGAAAATCTTCCAATCGACCTGGCGAATATCGAGATCGCGGATGCGGTTGGCCGAGAGATTGGTGACTTCAATTTCAAGCTTATTGCGACCCGGCTTGAGGTAACGACCGACCGGCGCGCTGTAGGGGATACTGTAGAGCGTTGCAGCCAGCTGGCCGTTGAGGATTACCCGGGCGCTTTCGCGCACTTCGCCCAGGTCGATGATCCAGTTATCGGCGTCGCCCGCGGGAAGATCGAACTCGATGGAGTAGCGTGCTGTTCCCGCAAACCGTTTTGCTTCGACATCGTCTTGTTCCGTCCAGGAATTCAGATCGGTGGTCGCGAAAGCCTGCGGCAATTTGGGTGCTCCGTCAACAAAATTTACTTTCCACTGGCCAGTAACGGTCAATGGCTTGGCTCCGGTCTCAACCAGGACCGGCCAGACGGGACCGTCGACCTGCTTCTTATCAAAAGTGCGAATGATACGCGATTCTCCAGGGAGCAGTTGCAAATAAATTTCTTTGCCGCCGCGTTGGCTCGCCATGCCGCTATCGGCCGATCGCGGATCCATGATGACGGCACTGGCAAAAGGTACACCCAGTGCAACCCAACCATCCACAGGCTGGGCGCTCATGTTTGCGACAAAGTAGTGGTAGCCGTGCTGGTGTGTTCGTCGTATGAAGTCGACGCCCACATCGCTCATCGGTTCCCGTGCTACGGTCGTGTTTGCCAGAGACTGTTTCAGATTGCCCGTGCTGACGACCAACTTCTCTCGGCCTGAAAGCAGCTGCTTCAATTCTGAGCGGCGATTTTCGAGATTTTGCAGGCCAGGTACGTCGGTCGGGAGCTGATTGAGAAAGATGACCGGTTGTCCGCTGTCGGCCAGCGCGAACAGTTTTTCTAAGGTTGCCAGTGGTATGTGATCGGTTTTCGGTACAACGACAACTTGGTAAGGATTCGACAAATCGGCTCGCAGTTGTCGATCGGAAATATAATCGAAACCGTATCCGTTCTCCTTCAGCCATTGGGCCGTTTTGCCACAGGTTGATTCGGTTAACCATTCGGTGTGATGCACGGTGAGCATCAGTTGCATTTTCTTGGGATCTGGGTCGTGCCAGAGGTCGTAGATAGGCCAGTAGAGTGCGACATCGTTATCGGGTTCACCTGTTTGCAAAATCGACTGACAGCGAGTGATGTACGCGTTCAGGAATTTAGCATCACGCCATATTGCGTTACGCGAGTTGTATTCGAAAGAGGCGTAGAACAGCCAACCGGGCCAGGGCGCGCCTTTCGGGCTGTAGCAAGTGCCGTGAAAGAGCATATGATTGATGCCGTTGAGTAGCAGCTGATCGACCTCTGGTTTCGCCTGCGAAAGTGCAGCCCGAAAGTGGTTGCGAATCCAGGTGCAGCTTTCAGAAGAAATCAGCTTCCTGCCTGCCACGTGCGCAGCGGAGGATGCCATGCGATTAATTAGCGGTTGTGGATAATCTTCGCGAACATTGTTCGCTTGGCGACGGATGCCGGGTATTTGGAATGGTGTGGCACCGAAGGTTTCCGTCTCTGGAATACCGCTGGCCGCATACACGTCCAACAAGTTGGACGGCGAACCGTGTGCTTGGTTGCGGGTGGTGCGTCCCTTGGACTGGGCCCATGCTTCCAATGCTTCGATGTATTCCAGATGCAAGTCGCCAAGCGTCTCACGGTAATCGCTCTTGATACGTGCCGCAGTTTCCGACTCGACGTAGGACTCTTTTCCGAAAAGTACGGGCAGGTGATCCATCAGGTCGTATCCGCGGCGTTTCTTAAACTCGTCGGGCAAGGTCCTCGACCAGTTTCCTTGAAATTCAAAAGAGTCGTGATAGAAAGCACGGGGCAGGGTGATATCGTCCCGGTCGAAAGCTTTGTCGTAGTAACTTAAATAGCGACGCATTGCTGCCGACGAATAAGGGTCGATGCACAAACCGGCTCCGCCGGGTGCTGCCCGTTTTACTTTGCGTCCGGGAAAAAGTGTGAGCGTGTTGTCTTTTTCCAACTTGGCTCGCGTGTCGCACCATTGTTCGGTAACGAAGGGTCCGCCAAATGGCCAGCCGGTGCCGGGAGTCATGTCGACCCACATATCCAAACGCTCTGCCTCTTTGGCAGCATGGCTCATCATGTCGATAAACTTGGGCGAAAGGTGCTCGATGAATTGATCCTCGTAACCATTCACGCCATAGATGGGAACGATGGTTCCACCGCCCATGCCATTTTTGCGCATGTTCTCCATGTTCCAGGTGATGTTTTCCTTGTCGACTGCACTGCCCATCCACCACCAGTAGGCGCCGGGACGGTTTGCTGCCTCAGGTGTAGGCCACGTCAATGCCTTTGACTGCGAATCGTGTTCGCGTGCATGAACCAGTTGTGTGCATGAACTGAGGATGCATGCCGAAATCGCAAGAATTGGAAATAGAGATGGAGCCATTGTGCTTGCATGCGTGTTATTTGTGAAATGGAAGTAGGGTAAATCGACAATATGACCTATCGTACCATGAGTGCCCATGGTACAGCACATGCAACCAGCACGATCGCATGATTGTGCCCTGATTAGTCATGAAAGGTTTCCTTACTGTGGCGTATGTCCGCGGACGTGGTCTTGCACGAGTGCCGATAGCCGCCCGACAACAGGAGCATATCGTGGTGACTGTTTTACCAGGTTTGTCATCTCATGTGGATCACTCACTCGATCAATTAGCATCGCTCCGGCGCCCCGCCCGTAGAATTCGGCGTAGCGCCAGCGCTGGGTGTGAACTACGACGCCGGTCACGTGCTCCCCGCCTTCACACCAGATGGTATACGCAGGATGATTCCAATCTTGGGAAGGATCTTCCAGCAGCGGCGCCAAGTTTCGCCCTTCGAGACCGGATGGACTCGGCAAACCACACAACTCGCACAACGTCGGATAGATGTCGATCGACTCGACGATCCTGGTACAAGCCGAGCCATTGCCGCCGGCACGGGGATCATGAATCACGAGCGGAATGCGAGCTCCCTGTTCCCAGAGTGAACCCGCTTTCGACCACTTGCCTTTCTCGCCCAGCTGGTAACCATGATCGCCCCAAAAAATGACGATCGTTTTCTCACGTAATCCGAGCGTATCGAGCTCCGCCAGGACGCGGCCGGCATTCCAATCCATCCATGCCGATGCGGCGAGGTAGCCGCGGATCATTTCGCGGGCCGCTTGTGGCGTCGCGTCTCTACCGACAAACAGATCGGCGTTTCTCGGCCGTATCGAGCCGGTGGGAAAACCCTCGGGCACGGTCGGCCGTGGTTGAAAGTCTGGGGGAAGCGGTATTTCGTCGGGATCGAATAGATCGAAGAAGCGCTGCGGTGCAGCCAGAGGGCTATGAGGCTTGCTAAACCCACAGGCGAGGAAGAACCGCTCATCGCGATGCTCGCGGAGCATTGCGATTGCCTGATCGGCAACGCGGTGGTCGCCGCCGGTCACGTCGTCGCCCTCCAGAATGATCCATCGATCTGAATACTGCTTCTTGGTGAGTTGCTTCTTGTCGCGACGCAGGTTTGAGCCAGTAGAATTCTTTCCGAATTGCTTTTTAGACGACCACTTACGACCGGTCGGTAAAGGCCGTTCCCCCTCGCCGTGGATGCGCTGCCTCCCGCCTTCTTTCCACGACAGAGTGTCATCAATTCCACCATGAAATATCTTGCCTGATTGTAGCGTGACGTATCCTTGCTGCTGAAAGTGTTTTGGCAGGCTGACGAAATCGGGATGCTCGACGCCAAACCAAGTGCGGTTGCCGATCACCCCGGTTGTCAGCGGTCGGCGGCCGGTAAGCATCGAACTGCGCGAAGGATTGCAGAGCGGATACTGGCAATAGGCGCGGTCAAAGCGTACCCCCGCGGCAGCCAGTGCGTCGAGATGAGGAGTTTTCGCCAGCTGGCTGCCGTAGCACCCCAGTTCGTTTCGCAAGTCGTCGGCAATGATAAACAACACGTTCATCGGCTGCGACTCATCGGCGCGCATGGCGGATGGGCATAACAATCCCAATGCAAACCCCAAGGCGATGAGTCGCTGGTTGAATCGCAACTGGTAGTTCATTGCCGTTCCTGTTTCAATTGGGGAGGTAATTCGCGTAACCGATCACCACGGTCGAGGCGATCAGCGTAAGAATGCCGGTCCAAACTAGCCCCTGTGTCCTCGCACTTGTGCCCTGCCATTCATGGAACACGATGCCCCAGAGATTGCTGAAGATGATGATAAAAGCCATGTGGATCGACCAACTGGAGAAGTCGTACTTATCGCCAAGCTTAGTGGTGCCCATCCCATAAAAGAAAAAGTGGCCGTACCAGACCACGCCGCCGAAAGCGGACAGAAGGTAGTTCGACAACTGTTGTGATGCTGGACCGCTGATATAATCTTTGAATGTCCTATTCCGGACATTGAGAATCAGACACCAGACGCAATTACTGGCGAACCCGCCGATCAGAATTACTACGAGTACGGCGTTGTTCGACCAAAGCGTAGGCGTGCCATGTTCGATGGCAAGCGCGGCGATCGGCTCGCCGGCCGCCAGTCCGAACGCAAAACAAGCGCTCAGGATTCCCGAGACGGTTGCGACGGCAAAACCCCTACCCAGGGCGAACTCGGCCACGGTTTCCATCTTTTGTTCGTCGGAAAGTTCGGCCTCTTTGCGAATTCCTGCCCAACCGCACAACGCGATTCCACCCAAACATGTCACCAAACCAGCCATGATCGTCTGTCCGGAAGTGGTGCTCAGCAGCCCGCCGAACTCACCCCGATAGATCGGCGGAATCAAGGTGCCAAACACCATGCAGAAACCGAGCGCAACCGAGTACCCCAGGGCCACGCCCAGATACCGAACCGACAGGCCGAATGTGAGATTCCCTACTCCCCATAGACAACCGAACAGCAGACAGTAACGCCACGCTTGCGGCGTGCTCTCAACCAACACATCCAGCAGATCAGGCGTAGTGATCCAGGCCACGATCCATGGCGCCACCAGCCAAGCCGCCAGCCCCATTACCAGCCAAAAACTCTCCCACGCCCAACCTTGCACTCGTTTCAGAGGTGCATAGAAGCTGCCGGCGGCCAAGCCACCAATCGCATGGAGCAGCACTCCCAGAAATGGCGCTGGCGTCATTCCCGATTACCTGCTTCTCATTGGAAACGCTTGCACACTTGCAAGCGTCTGCGATCGGCGAACCGTGGTTGTCCTCCCTGCCAACAAACCTATCAACGCGATCGTTATCAGCATCGAGGTCGTCGGCTCAGGAACTGCCGCCGAAGCAGCAGCCAGTGCTGGTGGATTCCAGGCACCTAGCAAAATGCCTAGGTCCAAGCCGTCGACTGGATCCGTATCGTTGAGTTCACCGCCGGAAGGTGGAATGCCAATGCCATCCCAGTTGCCGAGCAAGATGCCCAGATCGAGGCCGTCCACAAATCCATCCATGTTCAGGTCCGCAGGGTCCCCACTGCTAATTGTGGCATTCGGCAAATTAAGCGTTGGGGCGATGGTGAAACCGGGGTTGGGAATGGGATCTCCTTCCGCATCGTAAATCGTTGACCACTCCTTGGTACGGATGGCAGGATTGCCCGAGGATTGGCTGTCGCCTTTGGGGAAGAATAGCAGGGTCAACAGCCCATTGGTGTCCGCGGCGATTGTATTGGCCAAGATGTCGCCAAAATTGGGGTCAATACAGCCGGTATCCGCCGTACAGTTCGACTCACTGGCAGCGTCCCTGGTGTAGATAACCCCAGGTTCCGGTGTCTCTGGTTCGAGATAAGAGGTGAACACATGGGTCGGATCGGTTCCATCCGACGCAGCGCCTTGGATGCGCCATTCGGTTAGGAAGGTGTAGTAGTTTGGATCGACCACTCCGGAGTCGCGCTCGACTACCAGCTCACCCATGTTGACAATGCCCGGAGCGGTGTCGAAGGTAACCGTCGCTTCATCCCAATCTTCAATGCCGGCTTCTGCGGTATCATTCAAGGCATAGACATGGACGTTTCGCGACGAGCCAGCAGATTGAAACGATATCCCACCACCGCTGAGATCTCCCGATACACCAGTAATATCAAATCGCATTAGGGATGCGCGGTATCGCTCATTATAAGGATCAAAAACGGGCAGAAACCGTATGTTCATCGATCCCCGCCCTCCCTGTGGATCGTCCGAGTTAGTATTTGGGTCGCCAAACAACTCCCCATCGTTGGCAATTTCCGCATCGGCCCCGTTACCCACAATCGTGTCAATATCCAATGCCTGCGCCGACGGGACGAAAGTCAGAAGGAGGATTACAGCTACTAGTCTTCGAAAGGTGGATGAACAATTCATGACAATCTCCGATGCAAATTAAATGTTTGAAAAAAGAATTACTAGCGAAAAGTGAAAAGTATGACTTCCATGGTTGTTATTCAGCAGCCTGCCGTACATGTGAAAATTCCCAGCCGAAACTGTGCAAAATATAATATCCCGCCTAACAGCAAAAGTGACGATGCCGGCTCGGGTACTGCCAATGCATTTGAAGCCAATGCTCCCTCAGTAGGGTTGAGAGTAAGCGTGGGGGCAAAGCCAGGATATTCCCTGGTCCTAAAGAGCAAAGAGCGGTCGGTGCCATCTGCATTGACAATCAGTAGTGTGGCCAAGCCTCCAGCACGACTATTGAGGAAGTTGACCAGTTCGGCACTCGAAAAATCGACAAGCTCTCCGTTCGGATTCGGGTTGAGAGTCGACAGATCTCCCAGCAACCACAGGTTTTCGGCTCCCGAGGTTCCGATCGTACCCAAGTCCTGGGTCGTCGCGTCTCCATCGCCGGGTACCTCTTCTCCTGAGGAATTGTACGAGAGGGTCGCTTCGTTCCAATCTTGTGGCGTGTTGCCGACCACACCGTTCAACCCATATACTTGAACCTGACCACTGAGCCAACCGGTTGTATTGTTGGTGACCAAAGTAAATATCGCCTCAGAAATACTCGTTTCACCTTGTAAGTCAAACCGAACGTAGGAGATGTGTTGACGGCCAGTTCCGGCCACATCCCGCGAACGAACCTGCATGCGGTCCAAACCGCCTTCTATGTCGTCAGGCCCCGACTCTTCGATATTGGTGTCTGCATCTGCTATCAAGACCGTATCCCCCGGTGGATCTGGGGTGAAAACGGTGCCGTAGTTCGCCTGCCAGGCATTCAGATCGGTTTGGCTGAAGGGGGCGGGCGATTGGCCCCTTTGCCACTTGAGGAAATCATGTCCGTCAACGTCATTGTCGGCATCGAAGTCGCCATCGAGCGATTCAATTTCCAGTCGAATCGCGTCGTAGACGATGCCCTCAGTATTGGTCGGACTTTGGTTCGGATTGACATGCCTGAGAGCAATCGTGTTGGTTCCCGCGACCAAGAGGCTCGAAGTAAACGAAATTTCCTTGGACGAGTAGGCACCGTAAATGCCGCTGCGGGGGAGAACGCTGCCGCTGTTGGGGATCTGATAAATATCAGCCAGAGTGCCGTTGACATACACCATCACGCGCCCATTACGGTGACCCGCGATGGCCATGGTCATGGTCGCCGTCCTGCCCTCGGGGATCGCGTCTGCTTCAAACTCGATTTTCCAGTCGCTCTGCGATGATTCCCAATGGGCGTAGTTCCAATCGGTCGCCTCGTCGCTTTGGCCAATGACAAAGTTCACGCCACCCGGAAACTCGGTCGGGTAGTCGAACCAGAGCCCGTATTGCCGGTATTCATCGTTAGCGCCGTGGAGATATTCCTCGCCGGTCCGATCGAACGTGCCGATTTGCCAGAGGTCTTGCCCGTGGTCGGGCGGCTGCCAATCCAGGTTGCCCATGTTCAATGTCGTACCAGTGCCGACCACGACGTCGTCCATGATCAACTCGCCATAAGTGCCCGGTGCGTAGGCCGTTAGCCGATACGTGCCCGGCCTTACACTCGAGATGTCAAACGTGCCGTCGGAATTCGACTTCGACCAAAACTGATGGCCCCCGGTTGCGAACTGAAAATCCGTATTGTTATCGGAAAGCACGATCGTGGCCCCGCCGACATCGCCCCCGCCGGCCAGGTTCAACAGGCCAGTGACGTTCGAGCGATCGACCGTCTGGGTCCAACCAGGAATGCTCAAGCTGTCGTAGAACGACCGATGGACGCTGGGGGCATCGTAGGTCGCAGCGTCGGCCCGCAGCGTGGTGTGGTCGGGTCCCGTATTCAAATGAACATAAAAGGGGCCGAAAGTTTGTGACTTGTCGCCCGCAAAATCAATCTGCTTCGAGGTACCGTAATGAAGCGACGTGAGCATGCCCAACAGGACAGGTGTGGTCTCTGTCTGATGCACAGTTAAATGCTGCTTGGGCGGGCCACCAGTTTGCGATTCCTTATGGGGCTGCACAATCCACGCACCGACCGCATCGCCATAAAACCCAATCACATCCTTGTTCTCATGATCGAGTGACCAATCATATTTTGTGTAGACGTCTTTGCCGGTCTCGGCCTCGTAGGCCGTGCCAGGATTGAGCCGGGTAGTAGCGTCCTGCACTTCTGTGCCATTCTGTAGCTCGGAGGCCGTCGGCATGATACCGAAGCGCGTGTCGGTTACCGAATGGTGGGTAAAAAGCCCGGCGTCGCCGCGCATCACCATTCGCGTCTGAACAAGGCTCTTGTCGGCCATGGCCGCGGTGTGCTCGAATTCGTTATAGAGATGAAACCCCTGCTCTCCGTCGCGCATCACGTAGTGAGTCGTCACGTCGAAGGGCATCGTAGCGCTGGCGGAATGCGAAATCGCCACGTCGACAAAATCCCCCCCGGTCGTGTAGCTGTAAGAATTGTTGCCGTTCTGAAGATTCCAGTAGGTACCGTTGCTGGTGCCTCCGAAATCAGCAACATTCGCATCAAAATAGACGTGACCGCCGGAAACCAATTCTTGCCCATTGAGCTTCAGCGAACGAAGCCCGCCTTTGTTGTTGCTATGATCAATCTCAAAGGACGTAATCCCATTGCTGACGGTGAAGACCCCTCCCAAGTCGGTGATCGTCGGAGTCGCCAAAGCCGGCAGAACGGGTCCCCAGGCGAGAGCGCAAACCAACACGGCTAGCACCAACTGCAGCAGTCGTTTGCGGAAACTTGGTATGTTTAGCCCTTGGCATGTTATCGACATCTGTTTCATTAACGCCCCTGGTAAAGGTCTAGCGGGATGTCGAAATGATTACTCCCTGCTCCCACCGTGAACTGTAAACCCGACTTTTCGAAACTTGCGTAGCGCCGGTGAATGGTTGGCTTGGTTGGATTATCGTAATCGTCACCCGGAGATTCGAAGACGGTGGCCTGATAAGTTCCCGGAGGTACGCCCAGTTGTTCTTCGTTCAGGCGCATCTCAAAGAAACCGTCTTCGTCGGTCTGCCCGCGCGGCTGGGTCTTGACACTTCCATCCACGGACTTAAACGTCACGCTGGCGTCCACAAGCGGAACGTCACCAGGAAGTAGCACCTTTCCCGTTACTGGAGATACCCCCGCATCACCACACCCGCTGGCAAGCAGCATGGCGGAACCAATCACTATTCCAAACAAACCCTTCACGAATCTTTTTTCCTCAGAAACAAATTAAACGGTTATGGAAAATCAGGCCTCAGACGGAAACGTCAGTCATCGCAGGCCCTAGAAGGGACTTTCGAACACCTCGGCACCGGCGCGGGTGACAAGAGCTTCCAGTACAAGGATGTCGGTCTCTTTGTTCAGTCCCTTGCCACTTCCGTCACCTGCCACAACGTGGACAATCCCCGGATGCTCGCTTCCGACCCAAGCACCTTCATCCTCGGGTGAAGTCGCGATCGGGTGAGCACGGCCAGGGCGCGCGGGTACAGAAACAGAGGCACCGCTTGGCGCAATGAAGTCTGGAATCGCAGGATACTCACCGTCACCCAGGATGCCGCCCGGATTGTCATCGCCGTCGTAGATGCTGGCACGTTCTGACATCCAAAAAGATCCTTCAGCGATGAAAATCGTGTTGGAGAGCCCATCTTCGATGCGGCGAAAGTTGGTGTCGGATTTCCACGATGTTTTGACCGCGGAGTTTTGGGGAAAAGTCTTTCCATAAATAAACGCACCGTCGAAGTTCCTACCCCAAACGCCGGCTCCAAACCATGTGGAGGTGACCGCGACATAATCGCCTTTGATCCCGGGTGGGCTGCCAAAAGCAGCGACCAGCAGGTCTTCATGTTGCCGAGAAGGGCAGAGATATAACTCGATTGGCGTCTCGCGGACCTCTACCGGTTGATCGTCGAAACGCACTAGGGGATCGATCAGATCGCCGATGGCAACTTGTTCGATGTACGGCAGGATGACGCCTGCCCAGGTCAGGAACGTGTCGTCAATTCGGCTGGGCGGAAGCATCTTCTTGATGTCGTGGAACTGGTGAATCGCCAAGCCGATCTGTCGACATTGGTTGAGGCACTGGGTCCTACGCGCCGCTTCACGCGCCGCCTGCACAGCCGGGAGCAACAGCGCAACCAATATGCCGATGATCGCGATCACCACGAGCAACTCCACCAGGGTGAAACCTCGGGACTTAGAGCTTGATCGCCGCTGGAATGTGATGTGATTTCGCAACGTTTCTCTCCTTAGGTTGTGACAATGCTGTTTTGGATCTGTTTGGGACTGAATCGTTCCAACTCAAACTGAGCCGTAGGCGCTAGCCTCGGGTTTCCACCTTGCACGGGTTATTCACCAATCACCCGACGCTAGCGCGTGCGGCTCACTAAGAACTTGGTCCTACTGTCTTTCATCTTGTCATCTTAAAAAAAGCGCCTGGACACAGAGCCATAAAGGCTGCCGCGCCCAGGCGATACTTCACCTAGCGACCACTGTGGTCGCGTCACGAATCGTCATTCGTCGTAAGACAGCCTTAACGACGGCGACGATTCAAACCGATACCAACAATCCCCAGCAACGAGAGCGCCAGCGACGTCGGTTCCGGAGTCATGTGAAGCTTCGGAGGAAACAAGCCGCCAGCTGTTTCCTTGGTCATCCAAAGCAATGCACGGTTCGTGTTATCCTTGTTGACAAACAAGATCGTGGCTAAGCCTCCGGCACGACTGTTGAGGAAGTCGTCCAGCCCAGGAGAGCTGAGCGAGTACAACTCTCCGGGGGAATTCGGGTTGATAAACGAAGTGGCACCCAAGTCCCACAGGTTTTCGGTACCCGAGGTTCCGATCGTACCCAAATCCTGGGTTTTCTCGTCGCCATCAGCACCAATTTCATCACCCACCGAATCAGGGTTATTCGGGTCATTGTAAACGATACCGCCGGTTATAATAAAACCGGCGTCCGGCTCATCGTTTGGGTCATCGAAACCAGAAAATTCATTCCAGTCCTGCGGCGTGTTACCCGCCACGTCGTTTAAGCCGTAAGCCAGCATCTGACCAGAGATGAAATTCACGCTGGCCTTCGAAACCATGGTGTAAAGCGCCCCATTGGCGTCCCCAGGGCTAAAGTTCGAAAGGTCGAACCGGACGTACGTAACGTTCTGCCGGCCAGCTCCTGAGTCAGGACTAAGCGAACGAACCTGCATACGGTCCTTGTGACCTTCGATGTCGGTAGGCTGACTCTCCTCAATATTCGTATCTGCGTCAGCAATCAGCACGGCTACGGCGTCGGACGCCGGGGTCATCAGCCATGCAACTAAGCACGTTGCCCCTAGACATGTAAAGTGCTTCAAATAGTTATAGTGCCACATCATTAGTCTCCTCACTTTCATAAAAAACAAAGAACAGAAAAAACAAACGAAAAGTAATACCGCGTCCCTGCCCCGCAGGTACCTGTACCTGCTGACGCAGCTGAAAAATCAATCGCTAACAACTCAATAAATGGCCTCCAGTTGTGGATCAATTAAATCCGTAACCACAACACCGTACATGCTTTCCAGTACGCCGTGCGGATTGACCTCCAGCTGCTGTTGTCGAATCGTGCCTAAGGTAATGGTCGATGCGATAGAAATATCCTGCCGCCATACCGAAAAAACGCGATCGATACTCCGAGCCGGTCCAACACCGGAAAGAATTTTAACTTCGCGGTCGATATTCACTTCGTCCATACCTATGTCCCAGCCAGTATTCACGAAGTCCTTCTTCAACCACTCCGGCGTCGGTATGCGATCGTCAAACAACACGTAAAGTGTCGCAGGTTTGGCTAGCTCGAGCTCAATCTCAACCTTGCGGATTTTGTCATCGTTGAAAGTCATCACATAGTCGCCGCCCAGCAGACCCGGTGGAATACCGGCCTCGTCCACGCCATTCCACTGGTAGGAGCGGTCGACGTATGCAGGACAATCTTCACGGAATCCACGGCCGATGACCCGATAGTACTTGGCCGTCTCGGAGGAATGGAGATTGTCCCCCACCGAAAGAATCAATTCAGATCGGCCAATACCCCGGTCGAGTGGGTACTGGGGCGTCAGGTACTGGTCGCCGCGAATTTCCGTGATTCGTACCGAATTGCCTTGACGAGGAACATGCAGGGCTTCGCCTGCGGTAAGACGTCGCTCCAACGGTGTGACTCCAGCGCGAGAACTCAAATCGACCTTGCCATCGTAGACGACCACATCGGTGTGCATCCCCTGCTTGACCGAAACGCCAAACTCAGTACCCTGATCGACGATCTTGACGTCAGGCGAATCGACTTCAAAGCCGACTGCCTCCGGGCCGCAGCGAGCTACCAATTTTCCATGGTTAAGCATTGCTTTATCTGGCGACATGAGTTGAAAATCAGCCGGGCCCTCCAGCACGATCTCGGTACTGTTTTCCAGCATTAACTCAACCACGCCCGCTTCGATACGAATCGCTTCTCCAACCGCGAAGCGAGACCACTCTCTGAATTCGGTAGCATCTTCAGCCCACTGGACATTCGCCAAGCTGACAATTCGTCCAACCAATTCGGCCTGTTCCAACTCAGCAATGACAGGAGAATCGTCTTGTTGTTGCCAATCTGACCAAAACAGGGTCCAACCAGCGGCGACAACGACACAAGCGGCTAACGCCAGCACGATGATCGTATTGGTGCTCGACTTAATAAAACGAGTGAGGGAAGGAGCCGGCTCTGGTGCTAGCGCGGAATTGCAATTGATGAGGGTCGCCGTATCCTTGCAAGAGAGTAGATAGATGCGTCTTGCTTGCGGATTTTCCGCCAGAAGCACGCTGAGCCGAGCGCAGTCATCCTCGATTGGATTGCTTTCCTGGCAGCGAAGTGTCAGTCTTAGCACTTCTGCGACAAGTTCTTCGTTATTGTATATAGGCTCAGTCATCGTTAAACGATCTCATGCCAGCTTTCGCTGGACACATCCAAATAATTGTTTTCTGATCCGATAAAGCTTCTGACGAAGTGCTTCCACGGTAAGCCCTACCTTTTCCGACAAATCGGCCGACTTCCCGAGATCTGCGTAGTAATTCGCCACGATCTCTCGATCTTTAGGCTCAAGTTTCTCCAAGCACTCTTGTAACGCATCATGTCGCTCGTCGCCCGGGGCGGATAGTTCTTCGTACGTTTCGTTGAGCTTTGATATTATCGTGTCGTTTAAGAAATCAGGCCGGCGCAGTTTCTCTTTGCGATAAGTAAGCACCTCGTAGTAGGCGATTGCTCTGGCCCATGCTCCAAACGACAAGTTTTCATTATATTTATCAAATTGTTTCCACAATTTGAGCCGGACTCGTTGCGTGACCTCTTCGGTGTCATTCCAATCGCCAGTTATCGAGTAAACGTACGGGAGAATATGTCGCTCTTGCTTACCGAGCAGCTCGACGAAGCGATCGGCATCTTGCCGCTGGTTGGGCAGGTTGGCATCAGCCGGATTGCTCAATTTTCCTACCCCCCATTGCAAGTTTTCGACGATCCACCCCTCTGTGCCAACATGAGTGAAACAGCTACTCGTCTTTGGTCAATCTTCTTCATGGGCCTCATTTGTACGTAGCCCCGTCTACAACACTTGGGCACTTGAGACCTCAACATAACAAACAATCGAAGGATAATAACGAAAGTAAGCAAGTATTCCGAAATTTATACTCTGTGTCACCTCAACCCATAACTGGCCGATCGTTCATAAGCCCCTTCATGACTTAGACTTGCGGCATCCGGTCAGTAAATACTCGCCGAATACCGCAAGTCAAATCCACAGAGGCACTTACGGCATTCAAGCAGGTATGACAAGCGGCAAAGTTGTATTAAATATTTAGAATCTGCGTTATTCCTTGCTCGAATGTGCCCAAGATATGTACGTAGAGGAATAAGTTGCATTGCTATGCTGCTGGCCTGCAGACATCGGCCGTTTTGACTGATTACAACTTTTGACAAACACAAGTTCGATACCGCATTTGAAAAGCTACTTGTAGGTAGACTTCCGGTTGGGATAGCGATTGCGGGACTGGGAGTGAAGAGGCATGGCGTACAATTCTTTCTGGCGCAGACGATCTAAGATTTCTAGCAAGCGCGGGCGTCGTCTTGAGAGCGGACGCACGCTCCAGTTCGAATCGCTTGAGCCGCGACAGCTGCTCACGGCAGTGACTCTCGGCGCGCACGCCGATACCAATATCGAAGAGAGCGGTCCAAACGATATCGAAGGCGCCCTGCCGCGGATGCAAGTCCGTTCGCGAGATGTGGCCGGCTCTGGCCGTCAGCATGTCTCTTACATTCGGTTCGATCTTTCGGGTGTTGGCGAAGTCGACAACGCGACTTTTTCTGTTGTCACGCAGAATGCAACTAACTGGCTCAGCGGCCAAGCCCACGTGTATGGCTTAAACGACGTTGCCGGAAACACACCGCAGAATTGGGTTGAGGCAGGCGCCTCAGGACTCAGTTACAACGCTTCGGGTGACGAAGTACCTGGCGACGGTGATACGACAACCCAAGATTTGGGCACGATCGGGACTTCGGGATCCGAGCGACTGTGGCAAGTGGGAGACCTGCCTGGAAACCTTTCCGGCTCCGGACAGCAAATAGACTTCAGCTCCACCGAGCTCGACAACTTTCTGACCAGTCGTATTGGTGAATTCGCGACGTTATTGATTGTTGGTGCTGACGGGACCGATCGCGAGCTGCTGTTCTCGACCAAGGAGACAGGTGCCGGCTCCGCGAGGCCCGAGCTCACGTTTACTGACGACGTTGGTCCCCCGCCTCCACCACCGCCTACTCCACATCCGCCGCGCCAGGCGGAAGCTCTTAACCGTGGCGTAGTTGCAGTGCGGAGTGCGACCTCGGAGATCTATGTCGGTTGGCGGATGCTGGGGACCGATTCCTCGGGCGCAGCTTTCGACCTTTATCGATCTGCTGGTGACGGCCCGGCAGTGAAGCTCAATCCGACGCCTCTGACCCAGACGACCGATTTCGTCGACAGCACCGCAAACGCTGCATTGGACAACACGTATTTCGTGCGGCCCATCATCTCGGGAATCGAGCTGGCACCAAGTGAGACGTTCACCTTGGCCGGAAGTTCGCCGGTACAACAATTTTTAGATGTTCCGCTGCAAATACCTGCCGGAGGGACTACGCCCGACGGAGTTCAATACACCTACAACGCCAACGACGCTTCGGTGGGAGACGTCGATGGCGACGGCGAGTACGAAATCATCCTCAAGTGGGACCCCTCCAACTCCAAAGACAATTCCCAATCAGGGTACACGGGGAACACCTATATCGATGCTTACAAACTTAATGGCACACTCCTGTGGCGCATCGATCTGGGACGCAACGTCCGCGCCGGAGCGCATTATTCGCCGTTTGTGGTGTACGATCTTGACGGCGACGGCAAAGCGGAAGTCGTGACGAGAACTGCTGAAGCGACGGTCGACGGCTTAGGCACCGTGATTGGTGATGCCAATGCCGACTATCGCAACACGTCTGGATATATACTTTCTGGTCCGGAGTTTCTGACCGCTTTCGATGGTGAAACGGGCGCGATCTTGGATTCGATACCGTTCATGCCAGAGAGAGGCACGATCGAATCATGGGGCGACAGCTACGGTAACCGCGTAGACCGATTTCAGGCAACTGTCGCCTACCTGGACGGCGACCGACCGAGTATGGTTTGGGCACGCGGTTATGCCGGTCCGCAGTCAGGATTCAACGCCAGAAACGAAGTGGCCGCATTCGATTATCGCAATGGTCAGTTGACGCTGCGGTGGCTGTTTGAGGCGGCAACCAACGGCGCGAACTCCGGTTACGTCGGACAGACGGCGCATAGCATCACCGTTGGCGATGTTGACGACGACGGTAGGGACGAAGTCATTACCGGTGCCGCAGCGCTGGACGACGACGGTACGCTGCTCTACAACACGGGACTCGGCCACGGCGATGCGCTTCATCTGTCTGACATGGATCCTTCGCGGCCGGGATTAGAATTGTTCATGCCGCATGAAAGGCCAAGCGAATACGGCAGCGCAGGCGGCGAGTTTCGTGACGCGGCCACCGGTGAGCTCCTCTTCGGCATCCCCGCCACCAACGATGTAGGCCGCGGCGTGGCTGCGGACATCGATCCCAACTCGCCTGGCTACGAGATGTGGGCGCCTACCAACGGCGGACCGCGCTTTATCTACAGTTCCAGTGGTCAACAACTCTATCAGACACCAAGCAACATGTTTTATAACTTTGTTGTTTGGTGGGATGCCGATCTGACGCGTGAGTTGCTCGACTTCACGACGATTTCGGAATGGAACAATCCGGGCCGCTCGAATTTCGATCTCGATCCGGGGGCTGCGGGTACGCAAAGCTCTGCCCCTTTCGCCGCTTCAAACAATGGCACTAAAAAAACGCCCTCCTTACAGGCCGATCTGTTTGGCGATTGGCGCGAGGAAGTCATTTGGAGACGTGCTGACAACACCGCACTACAGATCTTCACTACGATCATTCCGGCCACGAATCGATTCTATACACTGATGCACGATACCCAATACCGTGCGGCGATCGCTTTCCAAAACAGTGGCTACAATCAACCTCCGCATCCCAGCTTTTTCTTAGGGGCGGGAATGGCTGATCCGCCAGTGGCGAACATTGACATCGTTTCGGCAAATCCCAATCTCATCGGCGATTTCGATCTCGATGACGATGTTGATCATGACGATGGCCGCATCTGGCAGCAGACCTTCGGCATGACGCAAGAGAACGGTTATTTGCCTGGAGATGCGGACGGTGATAAGGACACCGACGGAGGTGATTTTTTGGCGTGGCAACGCAACTACAATACATCACCGGCTATCTCCGCCTCAGTGACTTCGACTGCGCTCAGAGACGAAGCACCGACAGTAGCCCAACGCGACGAAGCCTTTTCCATCCTTGCCGGTGTCATCCTACCCGAATCGATGATACGGTGGCCATTGTCAGCTGCGGTGGTCGAGCAAAACAACCGTGTCGATGTCTTTGAGGTAAGTGGTCTGCATGAAGCGCATGCCGAGGATTGGTATGTGGCTGGTCATAACTTCCAAATACTACCCAAGACAGAAGTTCGAAATGTTGATAAGGGTGCGGATGAAAATGACCCGATGGATATAAATTCAACACTAGACGATTGGTCAGAGATGGTGAACGATCAGCGCTTGTGGATCCACTGATATTCATCAACACATAGAACAGATCTGAATTAACTGTATGAGTAGCACTGAACAGAGAATCTGGCCGCGGGTACTGATGGCAATCACAACGGGTTTGCTAGGGGCTGTCTCGCTACCTGCAGCAGAATACTACGTTGCAATCGATGGCATCGACGGCAATCCGGGCACCATCGATCTTCCCTTCGCCTCGATCGCGCGCGGTCAACAGGCAGCGGCGGCGGGTGACACCGTGTGGTTGCGCGGCGGCGTCTATGAGTTCAACGCGGGCTTGGGAGCCAGTGCCAACGCCGTCTATTTCAACAAAAGCGGCGCGCCCGGGCAGCGCATCAACTATTGGGCCTACTCGGATGAGACCCCGGTGTTCGACTTCTTCAACTATCTGCCGGTAGAACGGATTCGCGGATTTCGCGTCGATGCTGATTGGCTTCACTTCAAAGGGCTCGAACTCCGCGGCGTCCAGCAGACGATTCCCAACGTGAACGAGTCGTGGGCAATTCGAGTCGAAGGTTCCGGCGGCGACTTCAATATCTTCGAGCAACTCGACCTGCACCACAACGAGGGGCCCGGCCTCTTCATCGCCAACGGCGGCAACAATCTGGTCCTCAACTCCGACTCTCACCACAATTACGACCCTGACCGTGGAGGTGAGAATGCCGACGGTTTCGGCAGCCACAGCAACGACGAAGGCAACGTGTTCATTGGAAACCGAGCCTGGCACAACAGCGACGACGGTTTTGATTTCATCAACTCGCCGGGCACGGTTGTACTGGAAAACTCTTGGGCATGGCACAACGGATACATCCCCGACACCAACACGGCGGCCGGCAACGGCGCGGGCATCAAGGCGGGCGGATTTGCCTTGGATCCCAGTAGGTTCCCTGATCCCGAAGACGTACCGCGACACACCGTCCGCAACAGCGTGGCCTTCGACAACCGTGTGCAAGGTTTCTACGCCAATCACCACCCGGGCGGCATCGATTGGATCAATAACACGGCTTTCGACAATTCAAAGGGTTTCGACCTGCGGGCCGACGTGGAGACAGCAACCTGGCCGGCCGATCATTTCCTGCGCAACAACATTTCCTACGGCAACAACACGAATCTGGCCAACGCCACGCAGTCGGACATCGACGACGAATT
>JBDOMT010000223.1:0-23708 GCA_039831705.1 Pirellulales bacterium
CCAGGGCCGCCATAGAAAGTCGGAAGCCCTGGCGAAACTCTTAAACCCTTGAATCAGTCTTTCTACCTCTATAGACTGTATTTCTAGGACCGAAATCAAATTTCCTATCAGTCACTAAAGCAAGAATGGTCCTCGATGAAATGCCCGGTATTCAATACAAGTTACTTTTTGCTATGAGCCGATGGGGTGGCTTACGAATAGGCTCCGAAGTGCGTCAAATGGTATGGTCAGATGTGGATTGGGCCAGGAAGCGGATGACGATTCATGCACCCAAGACAAAGAGATATGCAGGCCATGCTGAGCGTGAGATTCCAATTTTCCCAGAAATAGCTGAGTTGCTCTCCCTGCGGTTTCAGGAGGCTGAAGAGGGAGAGGAAATGATTTTACCAGTACTACGAGGCATCACCGACACAGCACTGCGTAACACGCTCATGCGGACCATCAGACGGGTTGGATTGGAAGTATGGGCTAGACCTTGGCATAACATGCGTATGACTCGCCAAGTGGAACTTGAGAAAGAAGGCAATCCATCCTTCGTCGTGTGCAAGTGGTTGGGCAACAATGAAGCGACTGCCATCAAGCACTATCTGAGGGTTGTTCCTGATGAGTTCTATGAGCGAGCAATCGACCCTGAAGGCAAAGCGGCACAGAATCCGGCACAGTACCTGCACGAATCACCCCGCACCGGGTCGCAAACCGATAAACCCACCAACGCAAAAACCCCTGTTTTGCAGGGGCTTGCGGGTGAGTGCGATATAGTGCACAAGTGTTTAGTAGTCCGGGAGGGACTCGAACCCCCGACCAAGGGATTATGAGTCCCCTGCTCTAACCAACTGAGCTACCGGACCTAATGGCTTTATTTATAGTCTAAATGGTGTTTTTTGCGGAGTCGAAAAAAACCTTGTTGACACCCGTTGTGACACCTGAGACAATAAAGCCATAAGCTGACACCCGGTGATTCTGGTCACCGGGTGTCTGACAACACCTGAACCTAATAGCGAGGTGGTGCCGTGGCTAATTCTATCAAGACTAAGAAGCCTGCGAAACCGTACCCAGATTTCCCTTTGTTCGCCCATGCCACTCGGCGATGGGCCAAAAAAATACGAGGGAAGACCCACTATTTCGGCCCGTGGGCTGACTGGCAATCAGCACTGGAAAAGTACCAGGATCAGCGGGACGATTTGCACGCCGGGCGCACACCTAGGGTCAAAACCGACGGACTCACAGTTCGCGAAATGTGTAATCGATTCATGACGGCCAAGGAAATACAGCTTGATGCCGGTGACATTGTACGTAGCACGTTTACCGATTATCTGGCAACCTGCAAGTTAATCGTCGATTCATTTGGGAAAGACCGTTTGATCGTTGATTTGGCCGCGGATGATTTTGAGCAACTGCGAGCTTGCTTGGCCAAAACCCGCAATCCCAACACCTTGGGCAATGAAGTTCAACGTATCCGAGTGGCATTCAAGTACGGCTACGATGCCGGTTTGATCGAGCACCCAGTTCGATTCGGCCCTACATTCAAACGGCCAGCGAAACGCATTCTGCGTGCACTACGTCAAAAAAAGGGTCCGAGGATGTACGAGGCCGACGATCTCCGCAGAATCATCGACGCTGCGGATCAACCCCTCAAGGCAATGATAATGCTGGGTGTCAATTGCGGTTTTGGCAACAATGATTGCGGCACTTTGCCGATGCAGGCACTTAATCTGAAAACCAATTGGGTAGACTACCCACGGCCCAAGACGGCAGTCGAACGCCGATGTCCACTCTGGCCGGAGACAGTGGAATTAATTCAAGAATCCATAGATAATCGCCCCAAGGCAAAATTGATTGAGCACACGCACTTGGTTTTTGTTACGAAATATGGCCAACCGTGGGCTAAAGAAACAAGCGATAACCCCATCAGCCAGGAAATGCGAAAGTTACTGGATGATCTCAAGCTTCATCGTCCTGGACTCGGTTTCTACGCTCTGCGTCACACTTTCGAGACAATAGCCGGAGAATCACGCGACCAGGTAGCAGTGAACCACATTATGGGCCATGCTGACTCAACTATGGCCGGAGTCTACCGCGAGCGCATTTCCGATGAGCGGTTACAGGATGTTTCAGAATTTGTAAGAAACTGGTTATTCCCACCCGAAGAAGAATCAGAAAAGTAGAAAATTGCCGGGCGCGGATTGATCCCCGCATAGACTGGCCGACTGTTGAGGCATTCACCTTCGCCCTAACGGTCGGTTGGTCGGCCTGGCCTATTGAGAAGGTGATTCCATGGCTAAGAAATCAAAGTCGAGTGAGCTGTCTCCCGAACGCAAGGTCGAGTACACCGACTGCACCAATAGGCGCGACAAAAGCTTGCAAAGGATCATGGATCTGGCTAGCGACGAACTGACTGCGGCTGGATTTGACCCTCCTGGCAGGGATCTCTGGGCCTGGAAAAAGCTGGGAATTAGTGTGGAGATTCACACTACTGTCCCAGACCCGAGGCAAATCGCAGATGAACTTTTGGCATGGTCAATGAAAGAAAAGCACAAAGAGATGATACGGGTTCAGACACAACTTGCATCACAAACATCAGTCAATGCTATAGATGAGCTGGAGATAGAATGGACTCGTCCCATGAGCAAGAAAGAGGCTGCAAAACATCTCAATTGTCCGGTCTCGAAAAAGGCACAATGGATCAGTAATTGCGTCAAGGACGGAGAGCTGAAAATAAGGCAGCTTACCAGGCAGAGCTTTCAGTTTAATCTAGACTTCTTCCCCCTTGAAATCCGCGACAAGTTACGGACCACTTCTGCAAAGTGATACCACTTGGCCTAAAAGTGGCACCAAGTCGTTCTGGTGGACTCTAGTACGCCTATCCTCAGTTGCGTTGTTAATTACACGCAATCGAGGAGTTTTCTTATGGGTACTAAATGGAGCACACCACCTGAGCTGGCAAAGCTCTTAGGTGTTGGGCATGACAAGATCCTCCACAACATCCGGACGGGCGAACTCGAGGCTGTCAACATGGCCACAAGCCGGTCAGGCCGTCCGCGCTACCGTATTCACGAATCTGCCATAGAGCGTTTCTTGCTGTCCCGCCGAGTAGTTCCCGACGGTGGCCTGAGCACTACTAAGCGATTACGTCGGCAAGCTCAATCTGGCGTCAAGGAATTTTTCTAACCACACACGGCCAAGCCCCCGGGCCGTCTGTCGGTGGCAACATTCACATGGAGGTTTTCCGAGTGATTGAAAAAACAAAGTGCCGCGCATGCCAAAAGGCATTAAGCCGTGAAAACGCAGTGAACCCAAAAGCAGAAGTCTTGGACCTGCTGTGCCTTAAGTGCAGCCTGTGTCCAATCAATAACTTGAGGTTTAAGGCACGAAAGCTAAATCCGCTTCCGCGGAAAAAACAGTCGCTAGTAGGCCAGATGGAATTGTTTTGAGGAAACACAAACACCCCGCCAGAGTGACTTCTGGCGAGGTGTTGAATTGTGGCCTGGTTAGCAGCCAGGCAGAACGGATTACCAATGATTATTACCTTTGGAAAGCACAAAGGCAAGTTTCTGGAGGATATCCCAGACAGTTACCTGCTCTGGTGCCTCGGCAACATACCAGACCTACAACCGACTCTACGGCAGGCCATTCGCCAGCGTTTGAGCGTTGAGGATGTACCACGGTTCCAATCTACTGACCTATCGGTAGTTCGAGTGCTCGAGTCGTGGTACCGGCAACTGGCCCGAGAGTTTCACCCCGACTTACGTGGTTCCCATGATGCAATGTTGGCTGTTAATCGTGCTCGTGACTTATTGGTTGAGATGACGGAGGCGGCACAATGAACACAGCTGCAACAACATTGGCTGCGGTGACTGAATACGCTTCTCGAGGTTGGTATGTTTTCCCAATCAAACCAGGAGCAAAAACACCACTGACTACTCGTGGATTCAAGGATGCGACCACCCAAAAGTTGCAACTTGATATTTGGTGGAAGCAATGGCCCGATGCGAATATCGGTATCGACTGCGGAAGGTCTGGATTATTGGTTGTCGATGTTGACCCACGCAACGGTGGAGATGCAAACCTAACTCAATTGATTGAGCAAAATGGCAATTTACCACACACAGTAAATTGTAAAACTGGTGGTGGCGGTGAACATTATTATTTTCGTCTGCCTGATGAAAATCTTCGTAGCATCCTTCGCACAGGAATCGACATCAAGCACGATGGCGGGTATGTCATCGCTCCCCCGTCCGACCATGAGAGCGGCGGCACCTATCAGTGGTTTGCTGGAAACTCGCCTGATGATGTGGAAGTGGCTGAGCTGCCTGAATGGTTGAAGGGTATGGTGGTCGTGCCAGTTTCCTCGAATGGAGAAGCCACCGAGGGTAGTAATACCACTCGTGAGCATGACAACGGCCTGCGTGACCGTATGGCTCGATATGTCCAGCAATCCCAACCAGCAACAGAAGGTGAGCGTAATAATGCTGCATTTCGACTGGCGGGACATCTGGCTGCGTTCACCAATGGCGATGGCAAAGGTGCAACCTATGACGCAATTTTGGAAGCATTGCGAGCATGGAACAGCAATAATAATCCGCCGCTGCCTGACGACGAAATTCAATCTTGTGTTCGAAGTGGGATGGATAAAGGGATAGCTCGAAAGCCTAAACCATCAAAACCAGTTGGGGGCGGGAGCACGCATAGCCCCTCTCGTGGTTCCCGCCCACTGACTGACCTTGGCAATGCAGAGCGTTTCACCCAACAGCATGGCGGTAAAGTCCGATATTGCTATGCGTGGTCGAAATGGCTGGTTTGGGATGGCCGGCGATGGAAAATTGACGATCAGGGTGAAGTTGTGCGACTCGCAAAACGAACGGTTCGTTCGATCTACCTTGAGGCTGGCCAGGATGAATTACCTGCCAATAAAGTCACGAAGATCGTTAAGTGGGCAAAAGCAAGCGAACGCTCTGAACGCATCAACGCATTGCTCAAGCTGGCTCAATCTGAGCAGCCATTGCCTATTCGTGTTGAGTCTCTCGATTCTTACCCATGGCTACTCAACTGTGAGAATGGGACTCTAGACCTAAAAACGGGGATTCTGCGGGAACATCGCAGCGAAGATTATCTGACCAAGATTGCACCGGTGGAGTATCCCAATGAGCCGGGGGTTGATGCTGACCTGTGGCAGACTTTCCTCGAGCGAATCTTCAATGATGACCGAGATTTAATTGATTTCGTTCAGCGGCTAATTGGCATGGCGATGGTGGGACAAGTGTTCGAGCATGTTTTGCCAATCTTCTATGGCAGTGGCGCAAACGGAAAATCGGTTTTCCTGGAAACGATCTCAGGGTTATTGGGTGACGATTACTCGATGAAAGCGCCGTCCTCGATGCTAATGGCGTCAAAGAATGATCGACATCCTACCGAGTTGGCTGATTTGCACGGCAAAAGGTTAGTCAATGTGATCGAAACCGAGGATGGTCGACGACTGGCTGAATCATTGGTCAAGGAGCTGACCGGTGGCGATAGTGTTCGAGCCAGACGCATGCGTGAGGACTTCTGGCAGTTCAAGCCAAGCCACTCAATCATCATGTGTACGAATCACAAGCCAATTGTGCGCGGCACTGGTGGCGCAATCTGGCGGCGTCTGCGGCTTGTTCCGTTCTCGGTGGTTATCCCCGAGGAGGATCGAGATGTCGAATTGACGGGCAAACTCAAGCAGGAATGGCCGGCAATCATGAAATGGGCAATCGAGGGCTGCCTGTCTTGGCAACGTATTGGACTCAAATCACCAGATGTCGTGACAGCAGCAACTACCGAGTACAGGTCCGATATGGACATACTCGGCGAATTTATTGAGGAACGTTGTAAAACAAATTCCTTCCTCAAGTCCAAGGGGAGCGTGCTGTACCGATGCTATCACGACTGGGTAGAAAGCCGTGGAGAACATCCAATTGGTAGTCGGACATTTGGAGAGAGATTGCTTGAAAAGGGCTTCGAGAGAAAACGATCGAACGGTATTTGGTATCTCGGAATTGGAACAGTGGAAGGGTGAGAGCGCTTTTTCCCTATAAACAGCTATGTATTCCCTCGTGAAGGCGCTTAACAGGAAAAACCCTTCCACCCTTCCAACCCTTCCATATTGCAAAAAAGACTACAAAACATGGCAAATAATCAACCAGGACTGACTTTTGACCACGGAATTCCGCTCGAAATCCTGGATTCTCAGCCATATCCAGAGCAGGCAGCAGGCAAGGCACTCGATCATGCGATGCAATGTGGTGATTTATTCACTGAGGCCAAGAGCACCTGCAAGAATGGTGAGTGGCAGGGGTGGCTCAATGAGCACTTCGACGGTTCATCTCGTACAGCACGCGTATATATGCGAGTGGCTGACAATCGTGAACTGATCGAAGCAAAACGGCAGAGCTCTGCCATCTTGAGTATCGATGGTGCGGTGAAGTTATTGGCAGCGTCGAAATCTAACCTACCAGACTTTAGCCTGCAACGGATTTACATTGCGGAGGGTAGCCCAGGCCGATGACAAGAGCTTGTTTGAGACTCGCGGCGAAGGTGGCTATACGTTGGCTCCAGGTTGCCCAGTCGAGTGTCATCCAGCCGGACGTACTTACGATCACTTCTCAGGGCCTCCACTGGAAGAGTTACCTACGATCACACCAGAGGAACGTAGGGCACTGTTGCAGGCTGCTTCGACGTTTGATGATAGTGAAGTCGAAGAAAGCAAGTCCTCTAAAGCGGACTTGCTTCGGGGCCTAGGACTCTCCCCCGGCGATGAGTACAAGCATCGGGCTTACAACAGGCCCGAAATACTCGAACCACATGGTTGGGTATTTAATGGCGACTACTGCAGCTGCAATCCCGACATCAACGTGCTGAAGTGGGACCGCGCAACAGAACAGTGGATAAAACAATGACCACCCAACCCCTACTGCCAATTGGCCAACATGGCATCCCACTTGATATTGAGCTCGATCAGCCAGACCCAGTCAACCAAAGGCAGATCAATGTGGGGATAGCAGGCCGTACGGAGATATGGAGGTTCGTGCATTAGAGGGTTTACGACATTACGACATAACCCCTATCCCAGTTTACGCAGTCTACTACCAGTAAGCATTTCAACAGATCTCGTATTAGGACATCTACGACATAACGACTTACTACGACTAGTGCATAGCAACTAACAGTCAGAGCGCCCTGGCCGCCTGGTGGGATGTGGCGGGTGCTGGTCAACTGTGCTGCACGATGATTCTGGATTGTATGATCCGACTAGTTAAAAATGACACAGAGCCGAACAACAGGGATCTGGACGATGTGGCTGATAGGTACTGCAACCTGACGCTAGACAAGGAAGATCCGTACCGGAAACTCAAGTGCAGCAGATTCTCAACGACTCGATGCAAGAGTTGTGTCCAGACATTCCTATCCGCACTGAATATCTGCCGGCTGATCGCTGGTACAAGGATGTTGATGAGCAGCCTAGGAATGAGCAGGGTCGAGTTGTGCCGTATACCCGTCGGTAAAAAGTTTTTTGACACTTTTAGCCTTGCACCTCGGCGTAGCTGCCCCAAGGGCGGTGTGGATTGAACACCAGCCTATCAGGTGGGGATTTTGAAAAGTAATAATCAAATTTTGTAGGCACTTTCTCCTAGTCAAATCTTTCCCAATCCAAGTGGGTCTGGCTAGTGATTCATGTTTTGAACTAGCCATAAGTGAATACCCCTAGTATCTCAGATTGGGGTTTTCGTACTTGTCGCGATTCCGACTAGGTCGCGCTACGCTGTCGTGAATTCTACGGCCTAGCATGAATCCCCCCTGCCAGTTTTTCGAACAACTACGCGCAAACTTTGCGCACTGTTTTTCACGTTGTTTTTCTCCGTCTTGAAAAAACGATTGCGATGAGTCCGGACAAGAAAACCGGCCGCAAGTTTTTTCTAACCTGGAGAAAAGAACGATGACACAATCCCAACTAGTCAAGCGCGCAGCAAAGAGAAGAGAATTCGGCCAACTAGTCAAACAAGCGATGGCAAGATTTGTTGATAGGCCGATGAGCAATCGCCCCAAACTACTGCAAGAAAACCGCAAGCTATCGTTGTGGAATGGTGGCAAGTATCTTATCCGCGGCCTATCATTGGCACCAGGTAAAACTAGCGGGCACAATGTCTGCCATTACATGGGCGCTTGTTTTGCATCTTGTATTGGCTATTTCAACGGATGGCAAAACATGGGATCAACACGCGCAGCAGAAATAGCGCGAACCCGCTATGCCATGGAATACCCGCAAGACTTCCGCGCACAACTAGATCGTGAATTAGGCCTATTGTGTGCAAGTGCTAATCGCAAAGACTTGATTCCATTAGTCCGGCCTAATGTTTTCTCTGATGTAAACTTTGCAATACCAGATTTCGACAATCACACACCAGACGAACTATCAACCCTTATCACCGATTGGCAGGATTGCCAGTTTTTCGATTACACGAAACATCTAGATAGAATCCGCTATTGGCTGAAAAACGGATTGCCTAGCAACTACCATGTTACGCTGTCGCATAGTGAAAACTTGCCATGGCAAACCGCTAGTGCTTGGCTGTCACGAGGTCACAACATCAGCGTAGTCTACGATGCATTGTACAATTCACGACTAGGCCGATATGGGGATTTGCCTACGTCGCATCGATACGCTGGACAATGGCGCGACGTAGTGAATGGCGATGTGCACGATATGCGAATCCCACAATATGATGGCAATGGCAATCTAGTTGGTTTGCGTTTTAAGTCTAATGGACAATCGGCCGAAAAATCACATCCAAAAAGCGCATTCTACGTACGGTTAACAACTGATTCTGATTTGTTCCGATATGGGGGGCAATCATGAAAGCATTGTTACCGATTGTCCTATCGTGTCTGATGGCCATGGGGGGGGATTCTTCCCCTACGGCCGGTAGTCTGGACAAGCAAACTGAAAAACTGTTTTTCCGATTGTACGCAATCAACCCCAATGGCAAGAATCGTTACGCGTTACTACTGCCTAGGCTGAAAAGAGAATTCCTACCATTTGCTGGAATCGTTATTGATAGGCGTCAATCATGGCAGCCAATCAAGAATGCCTACAACCTGGTGGAACAAATCCGCATGAATGCATTGCCTAGGCGATGGGATCACAACAAGGCTAGCCAATGGGCCCACAAGTATGCAACTGTGCTCAGTCAACTGAAGGATAAGAACGACTAGAGCACAGCGCACAATCTACAATCATTCACTAGCCCGCTAGGCCATTGCTTAGCGGGTATCTTTATGCGCAATGCGTAATCAATCGACAATCGATGCGCGTTGATTCTAGGCCATGCTAGGCGATGCAATGCTAGGCCGTACGCTAGCCAATCTTAAGCGATGCAATGCGCTAGCCAATTATTCAACGGCCTACCATTCCCGTTTGTGCTAGTGTCCAGTCAGCGCTTGTCATCGCATGCAATGCGATAGGCTGCGCTTTGACTGCGCCATTGTCACGATGTCGGCCGATGTCAATCCGATGGCATGGGGGGGCATACACCCCTAGCTTGTCGCGAGGATGACACATAGGGTAATCACCCCTATACGAAATATCGGGGTTTCGGGTCCTTCCCGGCTTACCTAAGCCCCCTAATCTCACGCGAACATGCCAATGTATAGTACTTTTTTGATAGATTGGCCAGAAGCCGTATTTTGAAAACTAATTCCCGCACCTTGCTACGCTAGCACCTGCTCTAAATTGCATGGGACGTAAACGAACACTCTGCTTTTCTGCATTTGGAGAGGCAAACCGAACGCAGACAGCGACCTCTGCTTCATGAGACGGACGATTTCGCGAAACATTGGCCAGCCGAATGGCTGGTCGCGCCATCGCTTTGAGAGTGGAAAAGTAGTTGACAAAGCTCAGGGTTTAGTTAATAACAATGGCTCACGATGCACTGATGCATCAGATCAACATCAGTAGGTTTCACGAAGCTTTAGGAGGCTTGCAAGTTTGTGGATAGAAGTTTGAAAAAACGTGTTTATCTGCATATACGCACGAAACTGCTCACTCGGGAACTGGCACCTGGTGCCGAGATTTCGCATCGAGAACTGGCTAAGGAGATTGGCGTCAGTTTCACTCCGGTTCGGGAGGCAATCGGGCAACTTATCGATGAGGGGATGCTTGAATGCCATCCTAGTAGAGGGACTTTTGTCTCTGAGTTGAGCTGGGAAGATCTGGCGGAACTTTATGACATACGTGAAGCCCTGGAGTGCCACGCGGTGAGCAAAATGGCCGGATCTATGAGCGTTGTGGATTTGGTGAAAATGGATCTGTTCACCGACGAGATGGTGGCCGTAGCGGATGAAGTAATTCGATCCGAGAACCCCAGATTAAACACCGATCTGGCCGATCGCTGGGTGAAGTCCGATGTTGCTTTCCACATGACCGTGTTGCGCGCAGCGGGCAACCGCAGGGCACTGAAGATTACCGATGAACTGAGAATCATGGCTAAAATCTTCGGACACCGTGAACATGAACAACTGTGTGACGACCTCCTTAGGGTATGCTGCGAGCACCGTTCGATTGTCACAGCTTTGCGTGAAGGCAACGCGGTCGACGCACGGAAGGCCATGGCCGAACATATCCGCCGTGGCTGTCAGATCGATCTTGCGGCATACGGTCTCAACCTAAAATAAAGAACCACCGAATAAATTCCCAATGTGGTTTGCTCGGCAGGACTTTGCGTCTCGGGTTCGTGAGAGCTAATATAACTGCCTACTCCACTCGGTACGGTTTTTCATTTCGCCCGGTACGGTTTTTCATTTCGATAGAGGTCGAGTCGACGCTGAATATCCTTTGTCAACGCTTGGTTGCTCTGTGAGCGGGCCATTTTGAGGGCTTGCTCGGCAGTTGTTTGAGCCTCTAGAAAACGGCCCGCTTCGGCATAGGAAGCTGCCAGGGTATCGAGTACGCCGGGCTGATTCTCTCCATGGTCGCGAGCGCACCGCTCAGCGAATTCGACGGCCTGAGTGCCGTTGCGTAGATGCGGGTCCGCGTGGGTCGCCAGGATCCAAGCCAGGTTGTTATTGGCGGCAGCGTGGGTGGAATCAATCCGCAGGACAGCCCGGTATTCAGCGCATGCGTCGGCCGACCTGCCCTTTTGCTCAAACAATACGGCCAGTTGAAAATGAGCGGACAGGAAATCTGGTTTGGCAGTCACGACTCGAGTCAGGTGCTTGATCGCTTCATCCGTTTTTCGGAATTTTCCAAGTAGTAAGCCTAGATTGAAGTGGGCAACGACGAGGTCGGGGTTGAGTCGTATTGCGGTTTGGTATTCAACCAAAGCCTTTTCCATACGACCCAGACGCATCAAGGCTGCTCCGAGGGTAGCGTGTGCGGTGGCGACTCCTGGCTTGAGTTTCACGGCGTCAGCATAATACTCGACCGCATGGTTCAAGTCATTTTGTTTTTCATAGGATGTTCCCAAATCAGCAAGTAGGAACGGTAACTTGCGGTCTTGCTGTAGTTGGTCGCGATAACGGGCTACATAGTCCGCCGCATCTTCGAGATATCCGTGCGCGACAAGTTTGCGTCCCAGTTCGGCCAGACGAAAGAAGGATGGTCGTGCAAACCAATGGCCACTAAAAGGGAGCGACGCACTCAAGCGGTCCTCAGCGGACAACTTCAGTTTCTGTACGTCTGCCAGGAGCCGATCCATGGGGACGGGGCCTTTGTAGATGGCTGCCAGCCGGCGCTCGCCGTCAATCAGAAAGCTTGTCGGCACAGGCAGCGGTCGACGAGTCTCCAACACTTCGTCGTGCAGCATCTGGATTTTCTCCATCAACTCGCTCGTGGCCATTCCCGTGGCGAAAGGTAGTTTCAAACGAGACGCCATCTGCTGGGCGCTGTGCGAATCGCCAGCCTGATCTCCCAGTCCGTCGACCGATAAGGCAACAAAACGCAAGCCGGATTTGGCAATTCTCTCATCGTCGCTGGCAAAATCTTTCAGTTCGAGCAGACAGGGCCGGCACCAACTTGCCCAAAGATTTAATAGGACAGGCCCTTGCGATTTGGCGCCATCGGTTTTGGCCCCATCGTGATCTTCGAATACCAGCGCTGAGCCCCCCTCGAACGTCTCGTAGGGGAGTCGGGGCATCGGTATTCGCGAAGCTGTAAAAACCTGCACCTGGTCGCTCGACGGGGATTCGACCAATGGCGATGGGGTCAATGGTTTCGACGGGGTACGGAAGGGCCACGGTGTGGTACGGCCCGTCCCCTGCAGAATTTTGTAGCGGCGGTCGGTTTCCAGAACGTCGAACTCTTCCGTTTCACCACCTGGCCAGTGTACCACCAGTCGCTCGACTAGCGTCGCGTCTCCCAATCCGAAGTGCAGCCACTTACTCGACTGGGCCAGATAGCCGTCTCCGGCGTGCAAGGTTTTGATGAGAGCCGGGCTTAATGCAACTGGATCGGTATTGATTGGGTCGGAATCTGGACTTTTGAGTATCACTTCTACACGTGCCCCGATGGCGTCACGATTGGACGTGGTTCCTTCCAGGTGTACCGACAAAAAATGGTTTTCGGTGGGGATGTCATTGCGCAGGAATCGGATTTGCGGACCGTTGCGGTTATTGATCCAAACGTCCAAGTCTCCATCATGATCCCAATCGACCAACGCCATCCCGCGACCGTCTTCAGGAAAATCAAACCCGCTGGCAGCCGAGACGTCGACGAACCTCTGTTGACCCGTATTTAAGAAACAGCAGTTCCGTTCGTGTCCGCTCCACGAAACGCCTTGGCGAATCATGCGGAATAGCGAAGCGCTTGCTGTACCTTCACCTTCCGTGGACACCGACGATGCCCTGGTGGCACCTCCCCCTTGCGGCACGACCTGCCGCCAATAGAAACTTCACAAATCACCCGGTCCTTCACCGGTAATGTAACCATTGGCCACTAGCAAATCTTCCCAGCTGTCATTATTGATATCTGCAAACAACGAGCTCCACGACCAGCGAGCGATTTCTACGGAAGTGGTGGTGCTCACTTCGCGAAACGACTGCCCCCCCAAGTTTTGGTACAGCGAATTCCCCTTGCTAAATCGCTGAAAAGAATCGCGGCTCGTGCCGCGGCCCTTACCAACCCAGTTTGATTGCCGTGTGAGCCTGCTGCCCGCCGACGAAAACATATTGCCAACGTACAAGTCCATGTACCCGTCGCGGTTGTAATCGGCCCAGCTGACAGACATACCAGGACCATAGTCAACTACACCGGCTTGGTCGGCAACGCTCACGAACCGCCTTTCCCCCTCTTTTACTCCGGCATCATTTCGATAGAGGCAATTCCGGCCGAAATCGTTGGCGATGTACAGGTCCTGGTCGCCATCATTGTCGTAGTCTTCCCAAGCCGCGGCAAGGCTATAGCGTCTGTTGTCGCTGTCTAATCCAACTTCCTGTGTCACGTCGTCGAAATCCCACTTGTTGCCCCCTGTGCCGCCGGGCTTGTTGCCTAATTTATTGCTGAAAAGGCGATTTGCACCACCCACGCTACGCTCGTCGTATACTGAACCGAACCAGGTTGATTCGCCAAGCGTGGCTGCATCGTCAAAGTAGACGCACGCATACAGGTCGAGATCCCCATCGTTGTCATAGTCGACAGCTGTAATGGACTGCACGTCCTGTTCTATCTCGGGCAGGTCGGCGGCGAAGCGAAACTTGCCTGCTCCATCATTTTCCAACAATTTGAGCCCGAACTCCGTGGCTAAGACGAGATCCTGGTCGCCGTCATTGTCCAGATCGACAAATAATGCGGCACGTGTTTCATTCAGCCAATCGACATTCGCCGCGGTGGAAACGTCGGTTGCCGTGCCGTCGGAGTTCTGCGTGTAAAGCCGATTCGGCAATCCTCCCGGTTGGCAAATGTACACATCATCCAATCCATCTCCGTCGGCATCTCCAACCGCCAGACCGTTGCGGCTGTAGATGTCGAAATCGCCATAACGTTCGATCCTCTTGGTCCAGTGGTTGAGACCATACGCCAACTGTGCTCGAAACGACCAGTTATGCCCCAAGATCGCTTGCGTCCGGTCAGCAAACCAAGGGCCTTGGCTGCCTTGTATCACCACTTCCTCATAATTTTCGACACGGATCGACGCTAATCGAGGTGCTTCACGTTCGGAGAGAATCCAGCGGCAATGCCATGTGGCCTTCTGTTGAACCGAGTCCGTAGCGGAACGTCCACTGATTTGAAAGTAGGCGGTGCTCTTGGCGATAGCCGCTTCTACTTCCACCCGCACGATTTTGAATTTATAACGTCGCCCAGTCGTTGGTTGCAGCGGAAGCGTAAGCAGACCAAGCTCTTCGGCGAGCCCTTTGGCACCGGAGGCCATATTGCCCGCATCCTCCTTTTCGGCACCCTCTGTCCCGGCCTCGTCTGCTCGACGGACGACCATGGTTTCGTCTTGAAATACATCGGTCAGCGAATGCGGACGTAGCGGGCCGAAGTTTACGTCCGCTGTGACCAATGAGGCAAGCTTGTCGGCATCGTCCGTCGCAGATTCCACAAGGAAGTTACCAAACGCGTTGAGCTGTTGCTGGATCGCATTGCTAACCGCCTCACTATCCCAGCCATCTCTCTTCGGATCAATCAGCTCCGGTACCTTAGTCGTGGCTATTTGAGTGGCCAGTTGGTCCGGAGCGGACGCAACATCAAACGCCGCCATGGACGTTGTGGATTTAGTTGTGGATCCAGCTGCAGACTCAGTGAATTCACTCGCTGGGGATTCATCCGGCTCGTCGTGTGGGGCTTTTGTGCAGGAAAGAGTAGTGAGGCCCACAAAACAGATTAGCGCAAAGCGTGTTGTACACCTTAGGAGAATCGCGGTATTACAATAAAAGCCCTCGGCTTTACCGGGGGAGCGCCCAACAGAAAGGTATCGCAATGGTTTCTCCTGAAAACAGCTCCATAGCAACTTTATCCCTCAATAAAACCGAGGGCTGATATAACTTCTTCGAGATTTTGCAGGTGGGGATGAAAACCCGTTATTCATTAGTATAGCATAACAAGAAGGGTCACAAGGCACTCGTATCAACAGTCAGTTCGTCATCTCGCCCTCCCAGACGGCGATGGGTTTCCGGATCGATGTCGAAACTGATCGAGTGGACCGAACTGTCGCAGAAGACTACGTTGAAGACGCCAGAATGCGCACTGCCAAACTTGTGTGTCACTGAGATTCCGGGGCGATCTTGCGCTGGTGGATTATAGCTTTCATTGTCGTAAGCATCGTCGCTGAATCCAGTGTAGCCATTGGTGTCGTTATCGTGCCCAGCGAACATACTCTGGTCGTCCGAAATATCGAGTCCGTCAACGTAGCGGTCTGGGTTGAGGTATTTTTCGCCTACACAATAGGTATTACTGGTGCCATCGGAGACTTGACCAAGGCGAATTTCGCTTCGCTGATGGGAGATCCCATTTTGAGGTACCGGGATGCCACCCGGCTGATCCGTCGGGGTGGAGTATTTCCACCCTTTGAACAAACTCCTATCGACTAAGAGGATGGACTGTGGTCCCTGCCCGTTGCCCTGGTTGATGCTTCCCGAGTTCACAATGTAGTCGGCGCGGGCGAGCTGACAACTACCATCCCCCTGGCATTCCGGCAGATTATTGAATCGTCGGCCATGAACGTACGGATAAGGAAACGAACCGCGACGAGTGGGGCAGTTGAATGCGGGAATCGGAGTGCCATTCTGGATCAACATCGCCTGTTGCCTTGCGGCTCCTTCCAGACCCGCACCCAGATTATGGAGGTTGGCTTGTTCTACATAAGGTAAGAGGCTGAATAACCAGCCCCCGGGCTGACTCTTGCCAAATCCACGGTCCACTTCGGCGGTCCATCTAGCTCCCCAACCTGAACTGGGCAGGAACTTCTGCGCGTCTTGGTGGTTCTGGAAAGCTATGCCTAATTGTTTGAGGTTGTTGGTGCACTGGGTCCGCCGCGCGGCTTCGCGCGCGGCTTGGATGGCTGGCAGCAACAGGGCAACCAAGACGCCAATGATGGCGATAACAACCAGCAGTTCTACGAGCGTGAAACCGTCCCGTACAGCTAGGACCTGACGGGCCAGGCCCCGTTTGCGATATCTTCGGGTAAATAATTCAGGCAATCGAAATCGCATCATAATATCACTCTCCAATAGTTTAAAGCTTGGAGTCAAGTAGAACCTGTAATTAGCTTACTCACTCAGCCAAGACCCAGAGTTCACCGTGTCATAGGAATGTTCACAAGGCACTCGTATCGACAGTCAGTTCGTCATCTCGCCCTCCCAGACGGCGATGGGTTTCCGGATCGATATCATGACTGATGGCGTGAACCGAACTGTCACAGAAAACCATGTTAAAGACCCCAGGATGCGCACTGCCAAACGTCCGTTGTAGCGGCAATCCGGCGCGATCTTGCGCTGGTGGAAGATAGCTTGCATTGTCGTAAGCATCCTCGCTCCACCCCGTGTAGCCGTTGGTGTCGAGGTCGTGGCCAGTAAACATACAATGGTCGTCCGAAGGGTCGTTTCCGCTGGTGTAGTTGTCTGGGTTGAGGTATTTTTCACCGACACAATAGGTGCTACTGGTGCCATCGATGATCTGGGCAAAACTAATTTCACTGCGCTGATGGGTGATCCCGTTTTGAGGTATCGGGCCACCCGGCTGATCCGTCGGGGTGGTGTATGTCCACCCTTTATACAAACCCCTATCGACGAAGAGGGCGGATTGTGGTCCAGCAGGTTCGCCCGCGTTGATGCTTCCTGAATTTGCCATGTAGTCGCTGCGTGCGACCAGACAACTACCATCGGCTCTGCAAGACGTTAAATTATTGGCTAATTGATTATTTCGGACGACCGGATAGGCAATCGATTGGCGGCGCGTGGGGCAGGTAAAAGAGGGGATCGCGTTACCAACCTGGAGGAGCATTGCTTCCTGCAAAGCGTTTCCGGTCAGGCCCGCCCCCAGATCGTGGAGGTTGGCTTGTTCTACATAAGGTAAGATGTTGAATAACCAACCCCCAGGCTGACTCTTGCCAAATCCACGGTCCGCTTCGCCTACCCATTTCCATCCCCAACCTGAACTGGGCAGGAACTTCTGTGAGTCATGGTGGTTCTGGAAAGCTATGCCTAGTTGTTTAAGGTTGTTGGTGCACTGGGTCCGCCGCGCGGCTTCGCGCGCGGCTTGGATGGCTGGCAGCAACAGGGCGACCAGGATGCCAATGATGGCGATAACAACCAGCAGTTCTACGAGCGTGAAACCGCTCCGCTGAGCTAGGACCTGTCGGGCCAGGCCCCGTTTGCGGCATTTTCGGGTAAATAATTCAGTCAATCGAAATCGCATCATAATATCACTCTCCATTTACTCGATCCGAAAGAGTCACACAGGATAGATGCATGCCTCAGGCGGGAGGTCAGCGGCTCTTTAACATGAAAACAGGTTGTCCATTGGGATCAGTAACACCAGATACTTCCACTCCCAACGTAGATAGTTTGTTATATTTTTCAGGAATTTTTACCCGAGAAGAAGTAATCTCTACTCGGTACATACCTATCCTCATAACGGGCATGTCCGAACTTTCAGCTACCAACTGCACTTGCCCACTTCGACCGGTAGTCCCCTGAGCAGGCTCCACGATCGACCCCAGAAACGGCTCAGGTATCAACTTCACGAGGGCACCTGGTAGCGGCCGACCCTTGTAGAGCACCCTGCACATAAACGTGGTATAGCCCACACGAAGGTCCTCATAGAGCTTGATCCGGTCTCGAATCTCGTCGCGAGTTAGCTGCTGATCCCCATCCTGGTCCAATTGATCAGCGCAGTACTTCAGCCCAGGCGCTGCTGCCAGCTCTCTTGTGGAGAGCAGGCCATCGCCATCTTTATCAAGCGTTGCGATCGCCTGATCGGCTATTTGTTCAGGCTCCCACTCAGGTGCTGCCACGCGGGAAGGCGCACCACTGCAACCCACTAGGAGCAACAACAGGCTGGCCGTCATTGCGGCCGCCCGCCAATTTGTGGTGTGGCCAAGCCATGGATTGGTTGTCAATTGCATATTCCGTTCCTTGCTTCGGGTTTTAGCACTCTGTTTTCCAGAAAAAAGTTCAAAGCGACCTGCAGCATGACGCTTACCTTGGAGCTAGCCTGAATCGGCATCGCTGTCAGGTTCGGCTCCACCTCCCGGTACGATGGAAAAATCGTCGAACTTTACTCCTTCGGCACCGCCGAAAAAGATGTGGGCGTTCTTGTTATCCAATCCGCCATAAACTTTACCTTTAACATAAGGCACGGGGACACTCGTGAAGTCTGCCGAGAACGTCTCACCGGTGTAGTCTGCGTCTACCGAAAAAGTGGCAGCCCGCGCTTCTGCGTCCCATGCCATTCGCAGTCGATGCGTGCCATTGCCTATCTCATGTGAGCCATCGCCTATTCGGATGAGTCCTTCGTTGTCAGCTGAAGTTCCACCGTCGTCAACTAGGGTAGTTTCACCGTCGTAAAGTAAAGACTGTTCTGCCCCACCAGCTCTATGACTGCACGCATTAATGATGACCTGTACTTCGCTGAACTCAGGATCTGTGTCAGTAGGCTCAGGATCTGGAGTTACCCGCATATAGATCGTCGGAATCTGGTCAGGTTCACCCCAGTTTCCGGAATTACCCTGACCGAGACCAATGAATCCCGATGAATGAAGACCAACACCGGGGGCACCCGCAGAAATGGTGACTGTGATTTCTGCAACAAAGTCAATTCCGAAGTAATTCGCACCGACCGTTCGCATGTAACCGCGAGTAACACCAAGGAAAGATACATCGGACCCCGAGAAGATCGCATTTTGAGCTGACGGTAGTGGCGCCGTCTCAAAACTTGCAGGCAAATTAGGGCCGTTGAAGGCCTCGGTAAAGAAGTTTGCTTTACCACTTTGGTCAAGAGTTGCGACTGCCTGACCAGGGTCCTGCTTAGGGTCCTGCTTAGGCGTTTTCACGCGGGTAGTCGCGTCACTACAACCCACTAGAAGCAGCAACATACCGCCCCCCATAGTAACCCGCCAATTCCTGACAGTCCACTGTGCCATAGCGTGGCTTGGCCCCGGGATAGTTGTCCATTGCATCTTTCTTATTCCTTCCATTCCAGATTTTGCTTCCCTAACACCTTGAATCCATAACGACTCACCCTGGTTGTTCAGCCAACGTGAGCACACATACTGGCGGGATTGGGAGGTTCTTCGTTCCCGCCAGCATGATGCAATCACCCTCTGCCTGAACAGCTTATACTTTGGGCCAAGCACTGCTTACGTCTCACAAAACAGGCCAAGCCAGCCGCCAGACCGGCCAACGCCACGGTGCCCGGTTCAGGCACCGCGGTCGTTGCTGCCGCGGCCAGGGGCGATGCTCCAAATTGATCTTCCCAAATCCCCAAGTCGGCGACATCGACGGTCGGGGTGTTTATACCTGCAGCATTTCCACTGTGGTTCGCATTACCGTAAATCAGTCCGCTTTCGGTACCGAAGCCGCGCTGCCAGGTCAGAAAGTCGCCACCATCCACATCGGCATCAAGGTCGAAATTGGCATTATCCAGCACTGCTGCTCCTGATACCGTGACTGATAAATCGTCAAACCTTACCCCTAAGGCACCGCCGATATAGATGTGCATGTTCGAGTCGTCCAGGGGACCGTCTATGATATCCGCTGATTGCGGGCTCGCGGCGAAGGGAATGGTTACGAGGTCGAAAGCCCCGCCGCCATCGTTGCCGACGTCTATCGAAAAAGTGGCAGTCTCGTCGGTGGCGTCCCATGCTAGTTGTAAACGATGGGTGCCACTGCCCACTACGCCGGCCGGATCGCCCGACGCAAGTCCACCACCCGATAGTTCTTGGGTGCCAGACCTGGGAGGATCATAAGGGTCGGCAGCGACGATAAACGTTTCGTTTCTGAGTGCCGTGGGAGAAAGAAAATCCTGAATGACCTGGGTTGTGTCGGCCTCGTTTGAACCAGAAGGTACATCAGCAGCACTTGGAGCCACTCTCATATAGATTGTCGGATTCTTGTCAGGCTCGCCAAAGCTTCCCACGGTGACCCCATCGTAGCCTTGACCGATGCCAAAGAACGCCGAGTGATCAAGATCATTGGTAGGCCCAGGCACGGTGACCGTGACTTGTGCAACAAAATCGGTGCTGAAATAATCGTTTTCGACCGTTCGCACGTACTCGCGGAAAAAGGCACCCCCGGTGACACCTATCTGTACCCCACCACCAAAGACGAATGAGTCACCAAAACCATAGGCCTCCTCTAGGCTCGCAGGCAAACCCGGGCCGCCGCTGAAGTCTTCGGAAAAGGAGTGTGCCCCGAATGCGACTCGACTGATCAAAAGCAAGCTTGCGATCGCTACAAAACTGGAGTTGCTCAACAATTTCATACTTGGTTCCTCTTTGAATGTTTCAAAATTCTAAGATGCTCCGTCAAAAACAGATTCCAGGTGGAATTTACTCCAGCATTGCTTAACGAGTCGTACTCGATGTCCCGCCCTCAAAACCCCAAGTAAATATGGGCTAAATCGCATTAATCCCTGCAGATTAGCCGATGCACATCCGATGCATCAGTTCTCTGCTAACTGCGATTATGCACGAACTCAGAGACTTGTCAACAGTTTGGCACAGTACTTTTTTAATATTTAATGGCTTTACAACCTGATTGCAACGCGATGCTGTTGTTCTGGGAACGAATAGAGAATCAAAAAAAAAGCGGACAGCCCTGACTGCAAGCAATCAGAGCTGTCCGTGTTGATTTTATAGGAGCGAACGGTTTTGATGAGATCCGTTACGCGATCCGACGTCGAAGGGAGGCAATCGCAAGGGCTGCGAGACATGCCAAGGCGGCACTTGCTGGCTCTGGCACGGGCTCAATCTCAACCAAGCCAAGAGAGAAGGCACTCGTATCATCACCAGAACTTTTACCAGGGTCAGCAACATTGATCCTCACATCGTTCCACCTCCCCTCGTTACCGGAATTGAACTCCTTCTTTACGACATCTTCCCCAATTCCGCTGATCGGTTCTATGACATTGTTGGGTTCACCATCCGCCCAATTTGTATACGTGGGTGTTTGCCCGCTGCTCCAGACAAAAGTGCCCTCGACATCGATGTCGTTGAGGCCGATCCATACCGCTTCGGAGAATAGTGAACTTGCGAGGATGAGGGCCAAAAAGTTATCTTCGATCCACGCCTCTTCCGCAGCGTCATTCACCGTCACCAGATGGCCCCCACGGGCAACTGCTTCGGCTTCCATGAAAATCCAATTGTTGTCTTCAGCTATAGTGCGAAGGCCACCTGTGAAAAGCTCGTAGGTGTGGCCATTGGCCGGATTAACAATCGTACCACCAGGAACGGTATCAAAAGTTATTGGATGAGTTGTTGCATGAACTGAACTTGCCAGAATAGAAACAAAAGCGACCGCTACCAAAATCGATGGCAGCTGACGAATGTTGGATTTCATGAGCATTTCCTCCCTTGTGTGAAAAAGACGAACGGGTTCAGCCACCGGCCGCGCCCGTTCGTCATCAATTGTTGTAACACACCCGCCTGACTTAGCGTCGACGGCGACGAATGCGACGTGTGCAGAAGCCCAATGCTCCGACGAGGGCCAACAAGCCGCTCGTTGGTTCTGGCACCCACTCTTCGATATGAAGGTCGTCAAACGTCACACCACCAGCACCACCGAAGAAGATGTGGGTGTTCGTGTTGTTTAACTCCGCTTGCATATATGCGGTAGTGGTTACGTCGATGCTCCCGTCGTTGTCCGCATCGACTATAAAAGTGAGCTCCTGCGCGGGGTTATCCCACCACATGACTATCTTGTGCGTACCAGTACCCACTGTACCCGTCCCCAGATTGTCCTGGCCGCCGTAGAAGTCCTGTGCATCCGCATTTCCATCCCGAACTCTCTGGGCGTCCGTGACGTTAATGACCTGCACCCCACCGTTCTCATCATCAGCACCCGAATTACCATCAGGTGTTATCCGCATGTAGATCGCGGCGCCATCATCAGGCTCACCAAAGGAAGCAGTAGCTCGGGTGCCTTCGCCGATGCCGAAGAACCCAGACTGGTCAAGATCATTGAAACTGCCAGGATCGTTCTCAACAGTGACGATAATCTCTGCATGCCAGCTGACGTCAGTGAAACTAGAGTCGACCGTACGCAAGTAACTTCGGGTTCCACTACCCAGGGGGCCAAACGATACTGCTCCGCCATTGGGGAACGCGACGCCGGTTCCTCCACCGCCTGCTGCATCTTCCAAATCTCCGCCTGCGAGCACATCGGCATCGTTGAAGTCATACCATTGGGGAAGGACGGGTGCCGCGAACGCGACACTGCTGAGCGCAAACATTCCCGCAACCGCGACACAGCTGATGGTAGTTAACAAATATTTCTTCATCATTAGACTCCTCAAAATACTGGGTTCAAAAAAAGATAAGAAACAAAAAACACGAAGGAAGAACGAAGCTCGTCATGCAAGTCAATTCACTAACACTTACCTCGATTTTCCCTTCCTCGCCTCTCAATACTCTGGCAGCTTCCAAGCCCTGCCCAGCTTCCATGCAGTCAACATCAGAAACACTTAGCGAAAGGCTGAGACACTCCGTCGAAATGACTCACAAGGCATATCTCAACCGCTTATTCCCTCAGGCGCTTTTGAAGAAGTTCAGTCTGCAAGTCCTCCTGTAAAAAAAGGTTAAGATGCTGTCACTAAGCTGTACTCACACTGGGTTGTACTCACACGGGGTTGTACTCACACGGGGTTGTACTCACACGGGGTTGTACTCACACGGGCCGTGCCCCAGATCTGAAGTCCAGAACAATTGTGGCCACACACCCTCAAAACTTGAAGTATCGCTGATGCTCGTCCGATGCATCGGAGTAACGTCAGTAGTTATTGTCAACTACATCTGGAGCCTTGTCAACTAAATTGTCGATTATTTTCAGGTTTTTTGAACCTATCAGCCCTGAGGCCGTTTTGGGCTTAGGTGGCTTGTGGAGGCCAGGGGCATCGATTTTGATGTGTGTCCCTTTTATCACTTCAGCCAATCGTAAACCCATGCAAATCGATCCGCCTTCACCGTTTGCCTGACGCGAAAGCTCTTGAAACCCTGCCGCTTTGTAAAAGCCATAGGCACGCTTGTTCAATACACTCAAATTGAGATGAATGCCGGTGGAACCTTGGCTTCTGAGTTGTTGCAAAAGCTGTTGAGTGAGCCTCCATCCATGACCCTGACCCTGCGCTCGTGCCAACAGGTTAATGTGCAGATGCGACGGGTAGTCGTCAAAATTTTCAGGACTGGTGCAACCAGGATGGTGGTAAAGGTGATAGATGCGCTCAACACTCGACCACGACTTTGGGTCGCCGGAGGGCGACGCAAATTCTTCACATAAGCCCGGGCGCCATTCTCGTTCGTAGCGATCGTAAAACTTCCGCGAGACCAAGGCACCGACTATGTAACCGCTAACTCCTTCTTCATCTTCTAAGATGAAAGCGGAATCGGGCTCGAACGCTGCGTACGGCCCCACGTAAATCCGCCCTAGTGCGTCTGGATCCTGCTCATAGAATGGCTCGCCATCGCCGCCCCTATCGCCTGTTTTCATGCAGATGTAGTACATGGCAGGCTTGTCGCCAGGCTGGTAATTACGGATGCGTG
>JBDOMT010000223.1:23718-26008 GCA_039831705.1 Pirellulales bacterium
AAGTTTGCCGAGCACAAAAACGCCCCTGTCCATCCACGGTGAGCAACGATTGCAGGTTCACGATGGTTCCGCCTCGGTAGGTCCCCGGTAAATGCGATTCAACTTCAGGCGTTTCCTCGCCAACCCTCTTCTTGGCAATGAATCCTGCAATCAACCGTAGTTCCTCTTTGAGCTCCCAAGCACGCCGGCTCCAAGCGTAAAACAACTCTCGGTCGCGTAGCTCCGTGAGTTTATTGAATATAGTTTGTACACGTTGATTCAATTCTGCAAATCTACTGTCAGCTCCGTTCCATGCATCGACCGGTTGGCAGATGAGGCATTCGACGACCTCGTGCAACTCAATCGATCCTGATCCTTCTTCGTATGGTAGATAGAAGCAATCGGCCAACAGAATTAAATCGTTCAAGACAATCGGTTCACTCACGGTTTCATAGCTTGGCAACCATTCGGCCATGGCAGATAAGAAAGCTTCGCGTGGGTTCCAGTTGCGCTCGGCTCGAATGTATTCCGCGAGCGTGCGGAGCGGCACATAATTGACGGGAAGATCATTGTTCGGATTTGCCAATATCCCTGCGATGTGTTGCTTCAATTCAACCGGGCGGCCCGAGTAGGGACCACAAAAAAGCCGCCGCCCGTCATAGTCGTTTGCATACAAATTATCCCAGATAACAGGCGCGCGACGAATTTTGGCGGCGAGCTTTTTAACGGAATCGACAGAAATTTCCCGCGAAATAATCTCGGGGCCGGTCCAGAGGATATCAATGTTCAGATCGAGTAGATCCCCCACAGCCTCCAAGTACCCATTGCCCGCCAACTGCCAGCGCTCCATACGTTCGCAATAGGGTGTCGGACAGAAAAGGAATCGGCAATTTGGGGATTGCTCTCGAACCCACTTGAAAATGTTATTGGTGACAAAACACTGGGCTGCGGCAGGGGATGAAAAAACTTTTCTATCTTCATCACTCATTTCACCAGGCAGATCGTCGAAAAGTAAAGAAAAATGTTCGACGCCTACCTCCAGCAACTGCGCAAACCGCTGTCGAATGCAATCTAGTTCGGTAGCATTCGAAAACTGGATATCCAGCCCAGGACTCAATCCGTAAATGAAGCGAATTTTGTGCTGTGCACACGCCTCGATCAACCCTTGAATTGCCGACAGTTCCGGATCGCTATACCGCTCGCGCCAGATAGCCCGGTGCTTAAAGTCGTCTTTGGGCGCGTAAAAATACGTGTCCAATCCCCACTCAGCCATTTGACGAAACAATTGCAACCGTCCCGCGGTGGTCCACGGTTGCCCGTAGAAGCCTTCAACGACTCCGCCTAGAAAATCATTTCGATGCATAGGTCTCCCTAGAGTAATCACAGGCTCCGCTTGCGCCTTACCAGGCAGGCCAGGCCAGCCGCCAGAGTGGCCAACGCCAGGGTGCCCGGTTCGGGCACCGTTATTGCGCTTACTGCTGACAAGAGCCCGGTCGTTCCAAACTGGCCTTGCCAAATCCCCAAGTCCACGCCATCGACGACCAAATCGCCATTCGCATCACCGGTGGACAGTACGCCAGGGCCACCAAAACCACGCTGCCAGATTAGGAAGTCATGTCCGTCCACATCCGTATCGCCGTCGAAATTTGCCGAGGGCGGCGTGGGCACCGTGGGCACGACATCGCCCCAGGTGGTACCTATGACCATCTCGTCGGCAGTCATGTACTTATCATTAGTTTCAAAATCGGGGAGAGTTGACGTCTTCATCCGTATGGACCCAATCTTGCCCGTAAAGGGGATGTCTTCCGGATCTTGAATCGAGAAGTCACCATCGGTATCGAAGCTGATCTCCAGGTCGGGAGTAGGGGGAGTGGGGCCGAAGGCCGGATTGATCCACAACCTTGCTATGTCATTGTCGATGTCCACCTCGGAAACAATGAAATAGACCTGATTCGCATTAAACGGCACGGTTGAACTTGATATACCAGCAGGGCCGTTAAACTCCGCCTGATTGTGGAACCCGAACACGTCCCTTGTGGCTGTTGGCGTCGTTCCGATATACAGGAGTTCATTGGCACCATCGCTTTGCTCACCGGCATCCATGAAGCTCAAGCCACCCCAGCGAACTTCCGTCGAATCGCGTAAGAGCAGCGACCGCATGAATACCGAGCCTGAGTCTGCTTCGGGTGTTAGTACCGGATTGGTAGTGCCGGGCATAAAACCCCACGCGGTTCCAGGCTGGCCAATTGTCGGAATTGCGCCGCTTTCTCCATTGATGGTGATACCGCTCAACGGATCCGTGTAGACCAGC
>JBDOMT010000098.1:0-5864 GCA_039831705.1 Pirellulales bacterium
AGTAAAACTGACCACGAGAAAATCGTATGGTTTTCGTACGTATGGAGCCATTGAAATTGCCTTATATCACAACCTTGGACGCCTGCCTGAACCAGAATTTACCCACAGATTCTGGTGAGGAGGCAAAATTTCTACCACTCTCCCCTCTCTCTGCTAGCAGGCGTGGGATTCATCTTGTCACTGGCAAGCCGATTTTGTATTTCTGCCCGACCAGCTTGTCGGTAGGAAGTGCGAGAATGGTCGTTCCTTCTATGCGATGGGCTTTGACTTGTCATCACACCCTTGGCGATTGGCCACTGGATGCCTATGCATACCTTCAACTTCCCTACTCGCATGGTTGCTCGATTTGTCAACAGGGCAACATGGTTGGCGATCCTCGGGACTTTTGGTTTCCAAGGAATGCAACCGCTGCATGCGCAGAAATTGTTGCTGCAAACTGCGCCTTCCCCGGTAACTCAGCCAGTTGAGAAAATCGACCCAGCAGAACAAGTTGCTGAGATTCGTATTTTGGGGAATGACACGATCTCTACAGAACGAATAGCCAGCCAGCTCAGTACCCGAGTAGGGCGGCCTTTTGATCGTTCGGTCGTAACTCGCGATGTCTACAAACTAGCCAATCTTGGCTGGTTTGTAGATGTGAAGCCGCTCTATGAGACAACGCCTCAGGGGAGAATTGTATTTTTTCAGGTCTCTGAGCGACCCACCATACGTTATGTCACCTATCTGGGTAACAAGAATATCTCCGCAAAAAAACTAGCCAAACAGACCAATTTGGAAGTGGGGGGATCGATTGATCCTTATGCTGTGGAGGAAGGTCGGAGAAAAATTCGTGAGCACTACCAAAGCAGTGGCTATAACAACGTGCAAATTACCATTCTCGAAGGGACTAAGCCGACCGACCAGGGAGTGGTTTATCTAATCAACGAAGGTCAGTCACAGAAAATTTGGAAAGTTCAGTTCGTAGGCAACGAATTCGTTCCTGGTCGCCGTTTGAAAAGTTTGATTCAGTCGAAACCTCCTTTGATGATGCTATTCAATGGTTATGTCGATCTTGATCAGATCAATTCCGATGTGGACCAATTGACGGCCTACTATCGTTCGTTTGGTTTTTTCCAAGCTCGTGTGGGACGTAAACTGGACTTCAACGAACAAGGGAATTGGGCGGACTTGACGTTTGTTATCGACGAAGGTCCCCGTTACGCGGTTCGTAATATTCAATTTCTTGGAAATACCAAATTCGAGCCCGAAGCTTTGGCTGCCACGGCTAAACTTACTTCTGGGGAGAGTTTTGAACAGAGTAGAATGCAGCAAGATACCCAGTGGTTGCAAGAGCTCTACGGCAGTCATGGGTATGTATTTGCCGATGTGAAACCTGAAACAGTCTTTTTAGAGGAGCCGGGTGAAGTTGACCTGGTTTACCACATCCAGGAAGGGAGCCAGTGGCGGGTTGGTCGTATCCTGGTGCAAATTGGCGGAGATGATCCACATACACGAATTCAAACGGCGCTAAACCGCATCACATTGCGGTCTGGCGATATCATGGATATTCGCAAATTGAAGGCGAGTGAACGGAGATTACTAGCCAGTAGCCTATTTCATTCGGATCCGGCCAGTGGGGCGCGTCCCACGATTACCTACCGAATTCCTGAAGATAGTCAGATAGGTTTAGCTCGATCGCCAGTTATGGGTATTCGGGGACAAAGCCCCGACGCAAGGGTCTCCACTCCTGTGCCAATGCCTTCCGGTTTGCCCGTATTGTTGCCACCTATCCGAGAAACAGGGGTTGTAGTCAATCTGGTCGACCGTCCGCATCCGGCTGTGCATTGCCAGCCTGACGAATCGGGCAAACGCATGGATGTGGTTTTTCAGTGTACGGATAGGGAGCACTTTCTACGTTGGCAGCAGGGTATCGAAACAGACAAGGAAGTCGATACGGACGGTAATACGGTGACCGAACGTCCGATCGAATCATCAGAATTACAAGATCAACGGCCAGATCAAGGGCAAGTAATCCCTAATCAAGAATACCGACAGAGCGAAACGATCGTGCGTGGCCAGTCTCCAGCTCCTACGGGGCAAACCCAGGCCTGGTGGGCACCACCACCAAACCCCATCGTATCACCAGGTACACCTGGGCAGCCGGTCGACTCGACTGCGACTTATTCTCGGACCGTCTATGCGGCCCAAAGCTCGGCCGCTCCTGGATCTTCCAATTCGTCGAATGGTGGTCCAGAACCAATGGTCAATGGCCCTGCCTCCGCCCAGCTCCCCAATAATGTTTATGCACAAGTGCCCGTCAGTGGTGTTACGAGCCCATACGGCGGACAGATAGTGCAACCCACGGGCCCCAACAGCACCGTGCCATCGAACGGATATGCAGTTCAATATAATGAGCCTTTACAGCCACCTCCCGGGGTGCCGATCACGCCGACCACAGGTGGCGTTCCCCCTGGTGCGGTTACACCCGGCGTGGGGACTGCCGGTTATCAATTATTTCCTGGTGGCCATTTTGGCGCCCCCGGTGAACCCTATCCGGGCCAGGCGGTAGATGTCCTGGTTGGGTTGCAGGAGACCCAGACTGGGCGGCTGATGATTGGAGCCGGAGTGAATTCTAATGCGGGGATTGTCGGAAATATTGTGCTGGACGAACGTAATTTCGATTGGCGACGCTGGCCGCGCAGTTTCGAAGATTTTCGTAATGGTTCGGCCTGGCGCGGTGACGGTCAACGGATTCGTATTGATGCTTCACCCGGTAGTATCGTCAATCGGTATCTCGTTAGTTTTCAGGAACCATACCTTTTCGATTCGCCCATCAGCTTGGGGCTGAGCGGTTCACTCTTTGATCGACGTTATACGGATTACGATGAACAGCGAGTGGGAGGTCGAGTATCGCTGGGTTATCAATGGGTTGAGCACGATTTGTCCGCAACGATTGCTTACCGGGGAGAAAATGTAGAAATTTCAGATATCGCGGATCCTGCAGTACCCGAGTTAAGCGGAGCGCTAGGAAATAACACACTGCACGGATGTCGCTTGGCGGTTGTCAATGATACACGCGATAACGCTTTTCTTCCTACCCAGGGACATTTCGCGGAAGTTGGAGTGGAGCAGGTCATCGGATCATATGACTACACCCGTGGTACGCTCGATTTCCGACAGTATTTTTTGATGCGGGAACGACCAGACCATTCCGGGCGGCATGTGTTGAGTTTGAGCACCCGATTGGGTTTCACAGGCAGTCAAACTCCTGTCTACGACAATTTCTTCGCTGGAGGTTATTCGACTTTACGTGGATTTGATTTCCGCGGGGCATCACCGGTCGATCCGACCAATCCGCGTGTCGTTGTGGGTGGTGAATTTCAATGGCTCAATTCGGTTCAGTACCTGTTTCCCCTAACTGCAGACGAAATGTTGCATGGGGTCGTGTTCAGTGATTTTGGTACCGTGGAAAGAAAAGTAGAGATTAAGGACTTTCGAGTGGCCTTGGGAGCCGGTTTACGGATTACCGTGCCTGCGATGGGGCCAGCTCCGATTGCCTTGGACTTTACATGGGCTGCCAACCAAGCCGAGTTCGACGAAACCCAAGTCTTCAGCTTTAGCCTTGGTTATACGAGATAGGAGAGTTGAGAGTTAGTGCACAGCTTCTGGCACAATCTCTTCGATGTGGGTGGGTTGTCTTCGATAGATATCGAAGTGATAGGGATAAGGGCGTTGGTACCAACTTCCTTGGACGGGCGGATAATAGAATCCGCCTGGGTACCAGGGTGTTTGTCTTAAAGCTCCAAAACCGAACTCTGGGTATCCCCTCCTGTGCCAAGAGCGGCGACGGCCAGTCATGGGTGCTGGACGACGACGTAGATAAGTCGGTGCCTGGCTAGCCATTGGTACCGATTGTTCGGATGCCCGTACCAATCGATTTGACTTTGGTTCTCCTGAGATACCCGCGCAGAGGATTACAGTGGCAAACAGGCTCATCCATGAGTACGTAATACAGTGTGAAAACTGAATTTTCATTCGAAAAAAGCAAGGGGTAGAAACAAGTAAGAGGTAGTTGGAATCGGATCAGCCACAGATCTGGGCATTACCACTTTCACTCACTATCCATGCTAGGCAGACACTTGTGGCCGCGTCAAGAAATTACCATCTGCCAGTAGCTGTTAGAACTGGCTAAATCACCTCGTTTATTTGTGTGGTACGATGAATGCTCTGCAGATGGTCGATGGTTGCAGCAATACATTAAGAGCCTATCCCAAATCCCCTTCCTCCGTTTACGGGAGAGGGGCTAGGGGAGGGGGTTTTGGGATTATAGGATAGGTTCTAAATGTCGCGGGGATCACGCATGCTTTCAGACATTTTGTTGAGTGCTTCGGTTTCAATTTGTCGAACACGTTCACGAGTTAATCCCAGGCATTCACCGATTTCCTTGAGTGTTTTGGGCTCGTGCTTTTCCAAGCCAAAACGCATTCGCAATACGGTCGCTTCGCGTTCATCCATGCTTTTGAGCATTTCCATTACGTGCTTTAAACTGTCACTCTCTATCAATGCGTCATCCGGGCTGAGTTGACCTTCATCAGTGACCATGTCACTCAGAGTCCACCCCGATTCCGATTGATCTGTCTGTGGCGAGGCGTTGTAGATTTTGATGGCCTTCTTGATTATGGGCAATTTTTTCTTTGGCAGCCCAAGCACACGAGCCACTTCCTCTGGCGTTGGGCTCCGGTCGAGCTCTTCGGTGAGTCGTGCAGTTGCTCGTCTCCATTTAGAGAGTAACTCAACCATATAGGCGGGGATTCGAATAGTTTTTCCCGTGTTGATCAGTGCCCGTTTAATGGACTGCTTAATCCAGTAGCTTGCATAGGTACTAAACCGGGTCCCCATCGCAGGGTCGAAACCTTCCACGGCCCTTAGTAATCCCAGGTTGCCCTCTTCAATTAGGTCTTGCAGACTCAAGCCTTTCCCTGAATAGCCACGGGCAATATTGACCACAAGGCGCAAATTGGCACGCACCATGCGATCTCTGGCTGAAACATCTCCTTCTCCGATACGGACTGCCAGCTCACGTTCCTCGCTGGCGTTGAGCAAGGCGGTTTCGTTAATTTCCCGGAGATAGGTTTCTAAGGGCGATTGTACCGAGGAGCTGCTCTTACGTGCTTTACTGGTGGTTGCCATAACTGTTTACCGATTTCGCTGGGGAGGAAGCGTAGCAGAATGTTTACAACTATATTCGACTAACAACTCATCGACTGCAGAAGGAAAGGGTCTGTAGCCAGGGATAAAACAGATGTCGTGGGACGAATATAGCTGCGTTGCCGACCGTAACAGAAAATAGGACACCAAGGATTGCAGCAGCAAATGAATGGCTTGCAAGAAGGGATAGGGCATGCCTCATTACCGGCATACGTAACCAAGTGCTTAGTTGCAGCTAAGAAATTAGGGTTGTAAAAAGTCAGCGAAGATAGCTCAAGTGACCCATGCACCCACCATCTTCGTTATCTTCGTTACCTATTGCTCAAAGGATAACTTGAGGATAATGGTACCGAAGAGGTGCCCTGAAAGGGCAAAATAATATAGCCCCGGGTAAACGCTGGCGAGCTTAGTTCGACTTTTGCATTTTTCCATGTTGGCAATTTGGTCGGTGCGATTTAGGTCAACGCCATTATGGCGACACATCCCCCTAACAACTCTCTATCAGCGAATAATCACCACGAAGGACACGAAGAGCACGAAGACAGGTACGAACAGGAACTTTTCACGACTTGTTGAGTAGTCGAACACTTCTTGTTGGTAGTGTAACGTAGTTTCTGTAAAAGCTGTTTCAGCAGCAAGGGGAAAAATGGGGCGTTCGTAGTGGAACGAGCGCAGCG
>JBDOMT010000493.1:0-5840 GCA_039831705.1 Pirellulales bacterium
GACACACACAATCGCGAAGTTTTCGCCACCCACTTTCTGCACCCGTTGGCTGATCACGCCGTTAGGCTTTTGCAAGGACGAATTCCTCCTTGGCTGCGACTTGCGATTCGTACGCTTCCTGGTACTAACTGAGTAAGGCATCTGAATTCTCCTGTGTGAGGATGAAAGGTCCAAACTTCATCCCAATAGCATTCCAGATTGCCCAGTTTCTCCAGAAGAGTATTTTTCTGAGAATAAACCATCATACCAGTGCACATCCGACGGCAACGAATTCAATGCCTTGTTACAATCAGGTGCCAGCCCCTATGTGAGCTACCGCTTTTTGGGTGACGAAACATCACTAATGGACACTCTTGCTCAAACGGCCACTGCTCTCAGTACTAACTATCCGGGATACACCAGTGAAGTGCGTTTTTTCGGATCGGGTCCTTCGGCTTCCGCGACTTTTCGCCTCGAACGGAATGTACCCCGACGCGATTCCTGGTTTCACAGTACCTGATACGGCCTTGCTCTATGCGACCGTCACTGGCGATCCAGGGATGGCAGGGTATTTCCCGCTCAATGCCGTCCGCTGGCTGACCCCAGCGCGAGATATTGCCGCGCTTGTGACGGAGTCCGGAACCGATTCTTTTGAAGCAAAGCTCTTCCATTTTGGAGCCGCGCCTCGAATCATGGGGGAGGAACTTTACTTGCTTGCCCCAAGTCGATACAAGATGGAGGTGGGTGCCGAAACAAGATATTTCATGGTCAAAGGGCCACGAACACGGATTGACTTTACGCTGCCAGCACAACAGGAAATCCATCTACGAATCATAACCGACAAGAGCTGACGGAGAGTGATGCACCCTCAGCCCATGCACCAACGAAAACAAGGAGATACCATCATGTGCTTCCAATGGAAAATGTTCCGATTAGTTTTATTGCTCGCCCTCTCATGGCACAGCGTTTATGCTGTTGCCAATGATGCCTCGCCAAATGAATCTTTTCCCGGAGAGGTCTCATTATTTTTACCGGATGTCCTTCATGCCGTCCCGGGCATCGAAGCCAATGTCTATTTTGACAACCTTGTATTGCTCCTGAATCCAGCCAATTACGTATTTGACGTTACCTGCAACAAAGGAATGCAACAGGCGGAGCGATGGACCTACATCCCGAAAGAGGGTGAAGAAGGCAGCTATGCCATTACTGTTGAGGTGCGCAATATTCGAAACGAAATCATCGCACGAGCGAGTAGCGTTTTAACCGTGCATACCGCCGCACCTCTCGTGAAGGACACTCACTCCATGCTGATCATCGGGGACAGCCTGACCCATGCGGGCGTGTATACCCAACACCTATTGGACTTAGGAAACCAAGACCTCTATCCCGGCATTTCATTAATCGGCTCGCATGGGAAAGATGCGAACGTTCATGAAGGCTATGGAGGGTGGACAGCGAAACTTTTCGCGACTCATTATACGGGAATGGCGAGGGAAGGACTTTACAAAGATCGCGGAAGTCCATTTTTGTATGAGGATGGTGAGGGAAAGCGCACACTGGATTTTAATCGCTATTGCGACGATGTGAATGGCGGTAAATTACCTGAAGTCATCACTATTTTCCTTGGGTGTAACGACACGTTTTCGGCGACCGACGAGACTATTAAGGCACGCATTGAGGAGATGCTGACCCATCTGGATCAACTGATTGCCATGATCCACCAAGTCGCTCCCACGATCCGCATCGGCTTGATCCCCGCGGTCCCTGCGGCCGCGTCACAGGATGCTTTTGGCAGAAATTATAGAAATGGGCAAACCCGCTGGCAATATAAGCGCAATCAACATGCCGTCGTGCAAACCATGTACGCTCGGTACAGAGGCAAAGAAGCTGAAGGTATTTCCCTCATCCCGGCTTTTGTCAATCTCGATTGTGCTTACAATTATCCCGCTGTTGAGGTCGCGGTGAATTCCAGAAACGAAGCGAGTGTGACACGCCAAAATAATGGCGTACACCCCAACGCCAATGGCTATCGGCAAATTGGCGACAGTGTTTTTTGCTGGTTACTATCTCAATAAGCATTGCCTGATTTTAGTAATCCCCTTACTAATATCGCTGGTAGACCTCTGGAAGGGAGAATTTTCTTCTCGTACGTTTACCCAATGACGCAGCCAGTTCCCAGAAAACACAACGCGTGTTTGTGAAAGCTTGATACAGACGGCAAACTTCACGTGATTGCCAAATCAGAACACGATTCATGCGTGTACCACATGTCCGTGGGACTCGATGGTAAAGTATACGGCGGCGAGCGTCATTATCTGGGCGAACGAAGTGGACGAGATGTCTTTGAGTCGCGTCTCTGGCGAATATCATCCTCTGGTAAACGCAAGCTCGTCATCTCCCCGACACGTAATGCGGCCGAGTTCAACATTGCGGAATTCCTCGTCGCACGCGACCGCAAAATCTCCTTGGGTGCCACACGGCGTTGTTTGGCACGAAGGGTCCGTCATCGCACTGGAATCGACAATCAAACCAAGCCCGATCATTCGGCCACGCCTTCGTAAAGTGGATTCTACCGGAAAAATCACAGTCCTCTTTGAGGAGATTGTTGCGGAATTAACATCGAAGGTTATCAGATGCCAATCTTGTTGAACTCCATGTTACGGGCTGGTCCGTCACCATGAGCAGCCTGGAACAGATTAATCAGATTACGAAAACGGCTGGTGGGAGATTGAGGAAAAGCTGCAGATGGCTCGCGACATGGGGATGAACATGTAGCCCTGCCGCCGCGTGTCAGGACCTCGGGCTCCGCGATATTAGGGGGCTGACCAGATTTGTACGGAAATATGCCCCCATGTCGACAATGCCAGGCTATTCCCTTCGAGCAGACGCCTTCGAGCAGGACGCACTGGCGGTGATGACAAACTCCAATGCCTGCTTCGCATTTTCGTAACTGGTGTCGTGGCCACCGTTTGGTCTGTGGAGGCTGAGGACGTTCGAATTGTGCTTCCGTACTTCTTCGATCAATCGCAAAACGCTGTCCGCAGGCACAACGTCATCTTTGCCGCCTGTCGTTGCGGCGAAAGGCATCCTGAACCGTTCCGGAAAGAACTCGGCGCTGCGTTTGCGATACTCGTTTGGCACTTCCTGTTTTGTGCCGCCGAATGATGTGGCAATGACATTCAGGAAATGCGTGTAATCCGTAAGATTCGCCGTTCCATTCATCGAAACAACCGCGTCGATCATTTCCGGATGCAGAGCGGTAAACGTCAATGCTCCGGTGCCGCCCATTGAGCCACCGCACAGGATCACTCGCTGGATCCTGTACCGCTGCTTCAGTGTACGCATGATCTGCAGCAAATCGGCTTCCGCCGCGGGCCCCATCCATGAGGTCGTCGCTCTGTAGTCGGGAGCTACCATCAGCATCTTTTTGCTGGCCGCGACATCCCGCGTCGCCTGACATTCACCACGCTTCTGTTGGACAAACTGCCAGCGGTCCGAACCATGTCCGTGCAGAGAGATCAACAGCGATACGGACTCATCAGGAGTAAATCCAGGCGGCGTCATGATGACATACTTCTGCTCCGATCCGTCGAATTCTGCGATGAAGGCCTGATCCACCACGCTCGCAGACGCTGGAGGATCGTTGACGGAAAATACGGCCGCGCCGAGTTGGGGGTGTTCTTGTACCTCGCAAAGTACAGACCTATCACAAGTCCAACTGGCAACCTCCAAACGATCGAAACTGGTAAGTTTTAACTGATCGCCCCCACCAGAGGCAGCAAGACGGATTGGCATGTTTAACTCCGCCTTCTCACGTATGCCCCGGGCCATGTTGGAGTACGTCGAAAGCCAGATGGCTATCGTGCGGCGGTCACATCGTCCGCCTTGAGAAACCGCAGATTGTTGGTCCAACGTTTCCTGCGGGGGTGCACGGGTATGACGGTTTAGTCTCAAAAACTCACTCCTTTAGACATAGCTCCAACGGACGGGTGCTCAAGTGATACGCGCCTACTTAAGGACCTGTCTCTAATTCCTAATCAACGCTTTTTAGAAAGCGTCATCTAACCGATCTATTCTGGCGGTATGGTGCCACTCTGGTCGTGGTCGATTTGGCTGCGTGATTGTTTAGCCAAATCCGATTTTCGCTATTACGTGCGCAGCCTTGATCCCGAGCAGGTAACCCCAGCCGATCTCTTGTGCTATGTTCGCCAGCACTGGCGAATTGAAAATAGAAGTTCTCCTGCCCACCACCAGCGGTTTGTTGAACTGACTGGATACCGGCACTCCATTGAGCAACCTGGCAAGATAGTCCGAAAGGCAGCGGAAAGTACCAATTCCACATGCCTGAAAGGGGGGATCAGCGGATCATATACTTGAGCATCGCTAAAACCGCTGCCATAATTGCTTGCTCAGACAGATGTTAGAGAGAATCCAACCGGATTTTGCGGTAATAAGTTGCAGCACAGGGGGTGAGGGATTACTATATTTAGAGTTTATGAGGTGGCACAGAAAACAGTTGGGGTAAAATACTTGACAGCTGGTTCAGAATTCCTTTCGAAAGCCATTTAGTTAGCAACACCAATAGCTCAACCTTCGCATCGCAAGCAAATGCATCGAATCTCGAACGTTTTCGCTATCCTGTTAATTTTCTTTTCAACGACGGTTGTCTCTTTCGGGCAGGATTCGCAGTTCGACGTCAATCACACTCCCTACGTGCAGTTGGGTAACGCCGCAATCGGGAGTGCAACCGACCAGATCGAAATCCTCTGGCAAACCAAGCCGGCGGGATCCGGTGTGCAAGACTCGTTCATCCTGGAATACCGTCAAATAGGTAATTCCGCGTGGCTAAGTGCAGGCAGTCCCAGCACACTCAATACGGGCGTCGAAGGACGGATCAATCACTCTCGCGACATTACTGGGCTCAGCTACAACACCAATTACGAGTATCGTGTCATCCACACTCGGGCCGGCAATACGGTGGCGACTTTTCAAGACACGTTCAAATCGCGGCTGGCGCCCGGCGATAACACACCGTTCTCGTTTGCGGCCTACGGTGACTCCGCGCTGGGGAATAACCGTGTCCGCCTCCACAACTTTCGCCGTGTTCAGAATCGCATCACTCTAAGCGATGCTAGCTTTGCGCTGCTATTGGGCGACAACGCGTACGATCAAGGAACACACCCTCAATACGACGCCCGCTTCGACCCGAACATCGTTCCCGAAGCAACACAATGGAATTCCAGCCATATCGACTACGCGGCCATCGGCAACCACGATAACGCAACAAACTCAGGTCAACCGTTTCGCGAAAACTACTCGAATCCGCTCAACGGAGTGATCACTGGCCAACAACTTGAGGAAAACTACTCGTTCGAATACGGCAATGTGTACTTCGCCACGATAGACACCAACTTTGCGCACAATGCCACTGCACTCGACAATCAATTGGACTGGCTGGTGGCCGACCTGAATGCGTCAACAGCACAGTGGAAAATTGTCTATGGACATCATCCGATTGCCGGCTCGCCCGACAAATCTGAAAATCCAAGCCAGGAATACTACAAGAAGGTCGTCGAGCGCCTGCGCTCCGCTGATGTGGATCTGTTTATGCAAGGACACTCGCATACGTATTCCTGGACATATCCGCTGCTGGGTGAAACCGGTGGCGTTGCCGACTTTGTGAATGACACCGACAAGGACTATGAAAAAGGGGCCGGATTGGTACAAGTCGTCTCTGGCCTAGGCGGTAAATCGATTAGAAGCGGAACTTTCACTCAGTTTTCTGTTGATGCCGCCGGTTTTATCAGCAGCACCACGCCTGCCGCCGGGTATGGATTCGCCTTAGTAGACGTGACTCCCGG
>JBDOMT010000350.1:0-5825 GCA_039831705.1 Pirellulales bacterium
GTGCGCCTTCGGGCCAGATCGAAATGCATGACGACTTACGTATAACTGACAGGACTGAAGTCCCAGGAATTCCAGCGCAAACCGTTTTGAGTCGCGGAGCGACGGCATGTGCACCTTAATTTGCAAGCATTCATAAACCACAAATGCTTTTGAGAATAACATCAAGTTTTCGGCAGTAACGGAAGGAATGATACCGTGACAAAACCCATCGAATCAGTGGCTTTGATCACCGGCGGCAGTCGGGGGATTGGCCTGGGGATTGCTCAGGCTTTGGCCGCTGAAGGCTGGAGCCTGGCGCTCAATGGCATGCGGCCCGAAGCTCAGGTTCAGGAAGTCTTAACGGCATTGCGTGCGAGTGGCGCAGAGGTGATTTATTGCCAAGGCGATGTGGGCTTGTCGACCGATCGCCAAAGCATGATTGATCGGTGCTGGGACCATTTTGGCCGGATGCACTTGTTGGTTAATAATGCCGGCATCACTTCTCCAGGACGCCTCGACCTGCTCGAAGCTACCGAAGAAGCCTTCGACCGAGTGCTGGCAGTCAATTTGAAAGGCGCATTCTTTCTCACGCAACTGGCCGCCCGGCGGATGATCTCTCAACAAGAGCAAAACCCGGATAGCACCGGGACGATCGTCAACATCTCGTCAATTTCCGCCGAGTATGCTTCGTCTAACCGGGGCGATTATTGTATCTCCTGGGCCGGCCTCGGCATGGCCACCAAATTGTGGGCCACGCGACTGGCGTCCCATGGCATTGGAGTGTACGAAATCCGTCCCGGCGTGATTCGCACCGACATGACCGCGGGAGTGACTGAAAAATACGACCAGCTCATCGCCGATGGATTAACGGTCGAACCGCGTTGGGGCACACCCGCGGACGTGGGACGAGCCGTTGCCATGCTGGCACGAGGAGAGTTAACCTATGCCACCGGCAATGTGTTGATGATCGACGGAGGTTTGACCATTCCGAGGTTGTAGAGTTGGGAGATTCGAGGCGCGAGTTAAGAGATGGAGCTCCTTGTGTCTGGCAACTTCAAACGGTTCATACAACCTTTTAACAACTAGCGCCTCGCGCCTAACAACTTTAAACCCAAAATGCACCCTATCCTGCAAAAAATCGCCGAACTGAAAATCATTCCTGTCATCGTACTCGAAGAGGAAGAACAAGCCTTGCCTCTGGCTGACGCCCTGGTGGCGGGCGGGTTGCCAATTGCAGAAATCACCTTTCGTACCGGAGCGGCGGAGGGGGCCATTCGGGCCATGGCGGTACGCGGTGACTTGCTGGTGGGGGCTGGAACCGTACTCACCATTGAACAGGCCGATCGGGCGATCGATGCGGGGGCGTCGTTTATTGTTGCTCCGGGAACCAACCATCAAGTGGTGGAACATTGTTTGAAGCAGGATATCCCTATCACTCCGGGAGTGGCGACTCCGACCGACATTGAGCTGGCACTCTCTTTAGGATTGGAGACGCTCAAATTTTTCCCCGCTGAAGCATTGGGCGGAGTCTCCATGCTCAAAGCCATCTCGGCACCCTATCGTCAGGTACAATTTATCCCCACCGGGGGTATCACCCTGGAGAACATGCCGAGTTACCTGGCCCTACCCCAGGTCATCGCCTGCGGTGGATCGTGGCTCGCCTCACGCGACAAGCTGGCCAACAATCAATTCGATGCCATCGAGAAAACGGTCGCGGCGGCGGTAGCAATCACGAACCCGGCAAGGATTTGACCCGGGAACGTAATTCGAGGATATTCGAATTTCGAACTGCGGAGAGACAGTTACAATGTACTAGCATTAGGAACTGACCCATGAGAACGATTGATGCGCATCTACAACGATCTATCGATATCGAACTTAATCGGCGTAATTTATGCACTTCAATCTGCAGGCCAAGATTACTCTTGAGTTCTCTGAGTATCATCTTTTGCTGCTGTACGACCGTTGCAGGCAATGCGGTTTTTGAGATTTCCGAGCATCTCGGCAAGACGCCAGCCCTGGTCGTGGTAGTTCTTGGCGAAGGGAATGATGATTTGGCAACCGTCCGTGCGATGACCGAACAAACCCCATGGACGGTTTTCTGTCGTTGCTCTGCATCTTCGAATCTCGTTGCCATCCGCAATTGGGCCAGGGAGAAAGGACTCTTGGGTACGCGCGTTTTTGCTGTGGAAGACGAAGGGGATTCGCTTTGGTTGGCAGGAGACATGGCCGATGCAGTCTGGTTGGCACCAGGAGTCGATGCTGGTCCATTGGAAAAGGAAATCCAGCGGGTGCTGCGTCCCGGTGGCGTCGCTATTGCAGCAGGGAAAGCCGTTGTGAAACCTGCGCAGGATGGCGTAGATCAATGGGGACATCCGTACCACGGTCCAGACAACAATGTCGTTTCTCAGGACGATGTGGCCCGGTTACCGGGTGAATTGCGTTTTCAGACACATCCTGTATTTGCCCCTATGCCCAATCAGACTCTCTTTGCCGGTGGGCGAATCTTTTTCTTCTCCGGCCATATAGCTTTCCACGAACGAGAAGAGCCTCTTCTCAATACGCTTACAGTCCTCAACGCCTACAACGGCCTGCCACTCTGGAGCCGACCACTTAATCCAAAACAGGTCGTCCACAATCTCTCGAAGATGGCGACCGACAGCGAAGTGGTCTTTGCCGAGGGCCGGACTCTTTGGATACTGGACGCGGCAACCGGTCAAGAGCGAGGCCGCCATGTCGTTCCACCAACCGCCGCCGCTGCCGGCGATACGGACTGGAAGTGGATTGCGCGGGAGAAAAACATACTCTGGGCAGCGTTCGGTCCTCCCGACGGCGATGTCGATGCACAAAAGTATAAGCGACGCATGGGCCACTGGCCCTGGGAGGTAGCAAACGACCAGTACAAGAGTATCGTCAACAACTTCGGAGTGGCACGAAGATTGGCAGCTTTTCGATATCCTGAAATGAAGCTACTCTGGACCATTAGCGAGGCGCGGCCATTCGACGCACGGAATCTGTGTATGGCTGGGGGTCGCATCTTCGAGTTGGCGACCAATGAGTACATGGCCGCGCGCGACTCGTCCACGGGAGAAACGCTCTGGCGTCACACCACCAAAACGTCACCAAATCTTTTTGCTGCCATCGGTCAATCGCTAAAACGTCAAGGCTGGGGTTTGGGCTGGGCCAGCTATTGCAGCGCTCGGGCCAGCAAGGACGTGATCTGTATCGCAGGCCCGTCGTTCTCCAAGACGATCGGAATTGGCTTCGATAAGGGTGATCTTCTTTGGACATCGGATTTCGAATCGCCACACGCGTTCTTTCTTGGAGATAAACTCCACTTAGTACCTCGTGTCGGCTCTAAGACAGCCACCTGCCAACAGCTCGATCCGTTCACCGGCAAGGTTATGGATGAATTTGGGCTAGGTGTGATCGGTTCCTGCACTCGTCTGAACGCCACAAAGAACCAATTTTTCTACCGACCCGGGGGCGGCGAAGGCAGGACTGTTTATGTAGACATCAACGAACGAAAACTGGCTGATTTCGAAGGGATAGTCCGGCCCGGCTGCTTCGACGGTGTGGTACCGGCCAATGGTCGTTTGTACTGGCTGCCTTTGGCTTGCGATTGCTGGCAAGTCCATGGTACGTTTTCGATGGCCCCCCGTTCGGCTTCTCTGGAGCAGGAATCGGCCTCTCTGAAGCAAGAAACCGTTGCGGAATCTGCCGTGTGGAACGTGCCTGCCACGCAAACGCCTGCCACTGAGAGCGAATGGCCGATCTTCAGAGCCAACCCTGCCGGGACTGCAACCGTGCCGGTTGCTATCCCAAGAGAAGCGAACGTGTTGTGGCGGCGACGTCTACCGGGTGGTAGGCCAACGGCGCCGGTTTGTGCAGACGGACGGGTCTTCATGGGCGCGGCGGATGGGGCAGTTTGGTCGCTTGCCACTGCCAGCGGCGAGACTATTTGGCAAGTGTCTGCCGATGCAGCGGTGCTCTGCCCACCCACCTATTGGAACGGCCGTGTTGTCTTTGGCTCATGCGATGGCTTTCTGCGTTCTGTTGACGCGAGCGACGGTAGCCTCTTGGGTAAGGTAGAGCTGGCGCCAGAAAAACGGTTCGTGAATATCATGGGGCGGTTTGTCTCAGCATGGCCGTTGGGTGGCGGTGTGATTGTGAGTGACAAAGGTGTAGCCTACACGGCCGCCGGCAGTACCGCCGCGGACAGTACGGTTGCTATGGCTGTCGACTTGGCAACCGGGCGGAGCCGCTGGCGACAGGCGTTCACGACCGACCGCAATGATCAGAAGCTGCGTTTTGGAGTACAGGCAAATCTCTTGCTGAAGAACGACACTCTCTACATCAACGGCGGTCCTCCGGTCGGAATCGTGGCACTGGATGCAAGTACCGGTAAGAATGTGCGAATCGTCGCCCGACTTGAAGCGGGAATGGAAATGTTCTTGGAACCGGATGATAGACCGTTCTGTGGTGGTCCTGAGTTGTTCACCGACGAGTTTGCTCGGACGACGATCTTCAAACGTCATCAGGGTCGTGTCTACTTTCAAACATCCGGTCGGCACATCGGCTTGATCGATGGACGGCTCTTCTGCACTCACGATTCAAAAGCACTTGACCAGATCGTCGCCTTGATGAACACCGATCCAAAGACCGGCGGCAAGATGGGAGGGAACACAGATCCACATGATGTAATGCAAATTCCCATCAGCGAAACTATCGATTGGGCACTGGATGTGGCGGACGTACGCGGAGTTGCTGTCGGTAGTGACGGTGTCGTGGTCCTGCACACTAATCGAGTGGAAGGTCTCTCTCTTGCAGGTCATTCACTCTGGAACGTTCCATTGCCAGCACCACCGGTACGCTGGGGTATTGCTTTGACGAAAACTCATTGCGTGGTGACGCTCACCGATGGACAAATTGTCTGTTTGGAGGGTGGTTTTAAAGATCATTAGAGATGGATGTGAGCGTATTGTTACGAATTTATTCGATGTATTGATGAATACTCGAGGCTAGTGAAGGGCCATGGTGATTGATGGCGGTTCAGGGCGTGGCCTCTTGCTCAATATCTGTCGGCACATGTAGAGATTGAAATCAACCGCACTTGTATTTGTGAATGGCTGTGATATCTACCTACCCCTTTCCAATCCCATGGTAAAGCACAACATGCCAGCACTCCTATATCAAGCGAAAGCAATTCCCTTAACGCTATTATATCTCATGGCATCTCAATCGACGAGTGCTGCGACTGGAATGCTACCCATCCACGAACGAATCACTCAGCTCGAATATCTTTTCGATACTCAGATGAATAACTGGCTAATCCGCATCGGCGATGTCCCGCATGCCGAAGCAACCGATTTCGACGATTCTCTCTGGCAGCAGGCCGACATAGGTTTTCAATGGGACACACCTTATTCGCTCTGCTGGTTTCGCCGTAGGATCGAAGTGCCACAACAACTGGCAGGTCTCCCTACGACAGGGCAACCTCTTGCCATACGGATAGCGATTGACAATGGCGGCAGTATCTATGTTGATGGACAATTAAAACATATGAAGTTTGATCGCTCTGAGGGCTACGCCGTATTGACCGAGTCGGCTAAGCCAGGCGACCGTTATCTCGTTGCTATCCGTGGGATCAACCGTCCCGGTTGGGGTTCCTTGCTCGATGCCAGGTTGGAAACCGAATCCGCAGTAAAAATCCGACCAGCCATATCTGCACTTATTGAGCAACTCAAATTTGCCAGCACCATACAAATAAGCCAGTCTTTTGTTGAGCAATGGACTGCAGCGCTGACTGCAACTCTCGACGCAATCAACTTAAACTTTCTGGAGCA
>JBDOMT010000466.1:0-5817 GCA_039831705.1 Pirellulales bacterium
CTTTCTATGGCGGCCAGGGCCGCCATAGAAAGTCGGAAGCCCTGGCGAAACTCTTAAACCCTTGAATCAGTCCTTCTACCTCTATAGACTGTATTTCTAGGACCGAAATCAAATTTCCTATCAGTTAGTGGTGGTGTTAACCAGTTGATAATTATTGGAAATAGCTTGAACACTTCTTTTAAAAGTTTAAAGAATGAGGATGTTTTTAAATTGCGACGAAGAAGTTACGTGTCCATCAAAGACGTTTGTTGGTTGCTCTACCTGTATCCAGGTTGGGCATTCGCACGAACATTCCCTAGGCTCCTATCGGGGCTCCAACCTGTCGGTGAGTTCCTAGCACGACGACTTGCAAAAGGAGAACAAAAACGCCTTACCGAGAGGTTGCAACTTGCAGGGTTTGGCGAAATGGAAATCGACTCAATTGTAAAGCGGTATTTAGATCGTGCTGTTGGAAGAGCCTTGTGTGATCTAGATTTGGAAAGCGTTACTCAACGCCTGAAACCCAGTAACATACACATTCAGGGCTTGGAGTATTTGCAATCCGCTCAGGAGTCTGGCCAAGGCATTATTTTGATTAGCGGACATTTTTTCGCGAGTCGACTCGCGAAAAGCTGGCTTCGGTCCAGTGGCTTTTCAGTGCTCTCGGTTCGACATCCAGCCCCCCCTGATCCAAGCTTAGGGGTTTTAGGAGAGAGATACCTGCAAGGTCGTTATATTCGCTTCTTGAACAAAGCCATTGGCGAAGAGGTCTTGATCGACGATCCGGAGTGCACTCTTAAAATTGTTCGTCGTTTACGGGCAGGCGGCTTAGTGAATGTTCATATTGACGCTCCTTTCGCGAGTAAAACGCAAGACATCATATTCCTAGGCAAGACGCATTCATTCTCGAGTAGTGTTTTTCGTATCGCTGAACTGGCTGGTGCCGCCGTGATCCCTTTCTGGTTTAGCGGAGACCATCGTGATTTAAGGATCGTCTTCGAGGCCCCCTTGGATCTTGGCATGGATAAAGCAGAAGAGCTTGCGCGAGTCATCCGAAGGCTTGAAACGCAAGTTATTGACAAACCATACGACTACGAACTTTGGATAATGCTCTAGGTGTTTTATGACGACAGATCGAAGGTTATATGAGGTCTTCTCACGTTCCGTTTCAGATGCTTGCGACTGGCAGACATGGCAATCGTTGAATTCACTCAAAGAATGGACGGTTTTGGATTCGATGGCCATTCTGGAGTTTTTAGCTGGCATCGAAAAAGAATTTGATGTTCGTTTTGCTCCAGATGATCTTGAACTCGCATTGTTCACAGATCGACCGCGTCTGATTCGTTACCTAACCGAAGTCTTAAAGGTAAATTGATGCTCGGCGATGCAATTCTTGATGTTGCAGGTAGGATGGGAGATCGAGATTCTACGATTCACGAGGGAAGATCCCTCAGTTATCGTCAACTGATCGATTCGTCATTGCGTTTAGCAAGTGTTTTTTGTTCGAAAGATTCAGGCCTCAATGCCCAAAGCTCGGCGCGTGAAGGAAAATCGAAGTTACCCGTAGCGATACAGCTCGGTAATTGCGTTGATTATCCTATTGTTGTTACAGCGTTAGCGATTCTTGGGATACCAATACTTCCCGTTCATTGTCAATGGAACCCAGACGAGACTCTACGATCATTGGGTGGACGGAAGATCTCTGGTCTGATTGGGGATTCAGTAGCTTTGGAAAAATGGAGGGGATTTTCCACTCGCACTGATCTTGAACTTATGGAGATTGGAAACCTTCGCAGTTTAGCCTCCGATGCTAGTTTGCTGGACATGAGTAAAAGGATACCTCCTCAAGAAGGTGACGAAGCACTATGTTTGATGACCTCGGGAACTACGAGTGCACCCAAATTGGTTATTCGAAGCCATGGGAATCTACTCAATAACTCTAAGAACGTGGGTGAAAGCTTAGGGTGGAAAAAAGGAGCCCGAGTCCTACCCGTGACTCCATTCCATCATGCGAACGGTTTTTCTAACGGGCTGCTTTTACCCATTCTTCGAGGAGCCTGTACGGTGATTTTGTCGACTTTCTTTCCTTCAAAACTCGTCGCAATGGTTCGAGAGGAATCGGTCAATGTATTGGTTGCTTCACCGATAGTGTATTCGAGTTTACTTTCTTACCCAGAGGCCACCGCATCCATGCAGGGATTGTCACAAGCGATCTCTAGTGGAGCAGCATTGCCACTTGAGGTTGTCACAGAAGCTCACCGTCGCTGGGGACTGCAGATTAGGGAATTATATGGATCATCGGAAACCGGCACTATTTCTATTGAACCCGTTCGTTCAACACCGTCACTAAGGAGTGTAGGAGTCGCTGTACCGGGCGTTGAAATCGGAATTCACTCGGAAACTGGCGAAAATCTTCCTGCGGGAGAAATTGGTCTTATAGCCGTACGCAGCGCTGCAATTATGCAAGGTTACTGGCGGCCTGATGGAGTCCAATCAGCATGTAACTCCGAGGGTTGGTATTACACCGGTGATTTCGGAACTCTCCAGCACGACCAATCCATTCAGTTGCACGGCCGACGACGAAAATTTATCAACTCCGGCGGGAACAAGATTGATCCACTCGAAATAGAGGAGGTCTTGAATAGATTTCCGAATATTCGCCGTAGTGTAGTGTTCGGTCAACCACATTCACGATTGGGAGAGGTCGTACACGCGACGGTGTTTCTAGCCCCGATGGTTGAGGTTGACCAAAAAGAAATCTATTCGTATCTGCATAAAGCCTTAGCTGATTACAAAATACCGAGAGTTCTCCAGATCAAGTCGGCCGCGGTTTCGAACATCCCTGATAAAAATTCTTAGAACCAAAAGGAATTGCGATGGCAATTGATTCATTCGTTCGGCTTCGTAGACTGCGACGCACTCCCGCTCTGCGGGCTTTGGTACAAGAAACCGTCTTGAACCCATCGCAATTGATACAGCCGATGTTTGTAGCAGAAGGAGGTAATGCACGTAGGCCTTTAGCGGCCATTCCTGGGACTGACTTGTTGTCCGGGGATGCGATTGACGACGAAGCGAAACGCATTGCCGACGTTGGATTAAAATCGGTTTTGCTATTTGGAGTTCTAGGAAGTGAGCGTAAAGATCCTTTAGCGAGTTCATCATCGGAACCAAACAATCCAGTATGCTACGCAATCGATCGGATAAAAACTTGTCAACCAGAAATAGCGATAATTGCCGACCTGTGTTTGTGCGAATACACGTCCCATGGTCATTGTGGAGTTTTGGAAAACGGAAGAATCAGTAACGACCTTACATTGAACCAATTGGGTATGGCCGCTGTTAATTTGGCAAGAGCTGGCGCGGATGTTATTGCTCCTTCGGGTGTGATGGATGGAGTCGTACTTACGCTGAGGAAATTTCTGGATTCGGCTGGATATCAAAACGTTGCGTTGATGCCTTACAGTGCAAAATTTGCATCTTGTTTCTATGGACCGTTCAAGAGCGCATCCCAATCTGTGCCATCGGAGAGTCAGCATAGCACGCATCAAATTTCCATTGGAAATCAGAGGGAAGCACTCAGGAAAATTGAAATTGACGTTCAAGAGGGCGCGGACATGGTGATTGTCAAACCTGCGCTGACATCCTTGGATATCCTCGCACTTGCAAAAGAGAATCAGTGCTCTGTACCGCTTGCGGGGTACGATGTATCAGGTTTCTACAGCATGATCATGAATGCCTGCGATGGCGATACCGCGAAAAGCGACGCAATGATTTTGGAGATTCTGACAATAATTCGACGGGCTGGCGCACAGATGATTATTACGTATCATGCGAAGCAGGTAGCTTCCATATTGCGATGACCAACATTTTCAAACTGCACTTGGGAATCCCATAAGCGAGAGTGTCAGAGTGTTCGACGGCAAAATGTTATTACATCTTTACCTTTAGCGAACACCACAACCAGTGGTTCGGTTTTCGGCCTATTAGCCGCATTGGCGCTAGCCAGCGGTTTTCGTCCCCATTAGCCGCATTGGCGCTAGCCAGCGGTTTTCAGCCCCATTAGCCGCATTGAGAGCGTACAGCGACGCTCTCAAAATAGTGCACTCTTGGGGGTTGTGCGGGTAGGTTCCTAGGATCCTATTTCTTCTTGCGCAACTCACTGCGAGCTCGCCGTTTGGCGGCTTGAACACTGGCAACGTCCGCTTTGTCGCGACGCTCTTGCTCTCGATACTCTCGAACCGCCTCCGGATGATTCGCCCGCCAGCGATCTGGGAGCAACTCCTCAAGCTTCGCTGTACCCCGTAGTCGATGAGTGATGACACTCTCGAGATACATCGATACATCAAGCTCCATCCGTAACGTGCTTGCTTCCAAGCTCATCAAATTCGCATTGCGGATCCCCGCTCGAAGACTATCTATAAATAACCAGTTCTTGCGTCCTATCGCAATTCGCTTCATCAGCCTCTCGACCTGATTGTTGTCGATCGGTAACCGTCCATCTGTCACATTTACATTCAACGCATCCCAGTGATTGCGGGGGTAATTGAATGCCTTACCTAGGTTGCCAGCAGGTAAGACGTTTTTTGCTAACGGGCCATCGAGGACGTCTTTCAAACGATCGAGAACTGCGCGTGACTCCTTCTTGCGCAATTCTCCAAGCGCTCGGCTGTCCACTGCGATGCTCGTCGCTCGATGTCGATCAACAGGCCATGCGCGTCATCTTCGAATCGGGCGCAAGAATCACATGCAGATTCCCTGAATAACAGTCTGCCATTGCGTGCCCTTCATAACCGTCCAGTGTTTCTTTCGGTCCATCGCGATGCCTCGATACACGGAAGTCGAATACATCATAGGGCGCAACAGAGTCGAACCCCAGTACCCCCACATCTGTGTATCGATACTGTCTTGATTCGCTTTCTTGGCCTCCTTCATTTTTTCGATCAATCGCTGGATCTGCGGTTCGTCTCCCCCTGATTCTTCATCAGGGATCTCTTTGGGCATGATCAGCTTGACCTGCGTATCATCAAGCCCAATGCACAAACTCTTCTTTAGTTCCTCGAGCATCAGCTTGGGAAGGTCCTGCGTTACCTCGTGTACCAAGTCTGTCACGTAGTCGAGGGTCGAACGATTTGGAGTCCATCCCGACGAAGCGAAGATGTCTTGAAGGCGATAGTAAGGAAGGTGTGCTCCGAACTTGCCGTTGACGATCTGTGCTGCGACAGAAGGATGGTATCGGCTCTTGTCCCCAAGGTTTGCTTCTGCATCGACCAAGATCTCTCTTTCAAGGTTCTCGGTAAACGCGAGGACTGGTTGCTTGTAACGCAAAACGACGAGTTTTGCTGGGATATGCTTGAGTGTTTCGGTGTATTGGTGTCGCTTGAGAACAAGTTCCCCGGAGTCGATGCGTTGTTGAAATTCACCTGGGATAGCAACTTCTACTTCTTCCCGTGGTAAGTGATCTGGGAAGGAGTCGCGTTTTGTAACTTTGGGCTTGGCTTGCTTCTTCCGCGTATAGGTGATGCGCTCGACTTCTTCTTCGGCTTCTTTGCGAGCAGCTTCTAAGGAAGCTTGTAGTTCTTTGTCTTCTGGGAATTCGAGAAGGAGCTGGTTCGCGTTGATAAACTTCTCTCTCTTGCGTCCGGAACGCAAGAAACGAATCTCAGCCAACGCCTCTTGAAGTGATGTGTGCAGCGTGTCGATTTTCTCTTGCTGCTTGGTTCAGATGGTTGGGACAAGTTGAGCATTCAGAAATACCATCGTACTTGAAGCAATGCGCCATCACGATCATGCCGTCAACTGTTGACAGTGAGACACTCGGCGTCGCGGCGCTTGAGTCAC
>JBDOMT010000456.1:0-5801 GCA_039831705.1 Pirellulales bacterium
CCATGGGGGAGGACATTCTTTCTTTCAATCAAACTCTGACCCTATTATGATGAAACCTTGCAACCCCGAGCGCTGCACTTTCTGACCGTGGGGCGCTGCACTTTTCGACTGGCGTTCACAAAGTGGGGGCTTACATTGTCCGTGGTGCTGGTTTCACCAACACAAGCGGCCACTTGAGGAGCAATGAACGGAACCTTGGACCAGGCGTAGAAGGTAGTGGACATCAGCATAGCATTGCATCAAAGCATAACGGTTTTCGTATCGCAAGTTACCTTCCCTCTACTGCCGTGGAGGTACCGGAGCCGAGCACCTCTTTACTGCTCGTGATCGGAATCTTAGGGCTTAAACGAATACGCAAATCGGCAACTATATTGGCCGCTGTTTTTGTAGCGATCGTATCCCCCACTTTTGCGAGTAATGCGACAGCGGATACGTTTGGCATTGGAGCAAACGAATTTGATATTTAATTCGTCACTATTGGCGATCTTGGCAATGCTCCGGATACGTCAGGCGATCCAAATCCAAATTTGCCTGGATCGGTGTCTTACGGTTATCGTATCGGCAAGTACGAAGTTTCCGAATCCATGATCGTTAAAGCGGACGCCCTCGCGACGCTCGGCATCCAAATAAGTTCCCGAGGGCCAAATAAACCAGCGACTGCCATTACATGGTTAGAAGCAGCCACGTTTATCAACTGGCTAAATACAAGCAACGGCAGTCAAGCTGCATATAAATTCAACGGCAACAACTTCTCGCTGTGGCAGCCAGGTGATTCAGGATACAACTCGGTGAACCCTTATCGAAACAGCTTGGCAAAATATTTCCTACCCAGTTCTGACGAATGGTACAAAGCCGCGTTTTACAATCCAACTGCCGGCAACTATTTTGATTACGCCACGGGAAGCAACTCGGCACCCGAAGCCGTTGAATTTGGCACCGACTCCAACACCGCGGTTTACGGACAAGTATTCCAAACCACCCCTCCTGCGGACATCACACTAGCAGGTGGCCTCAGCCCCTATGGAACGATGGCTCAAAGTGGTAACGTCTTTGAAATGGAAGAGACCGACTTCGATTTAGTAAACGATCAGGTCGACTCACCCCGTGGCGCACGAGGGGGTACGTGGTACTGGACAAATAATGCGCCAGGCTTTTTATCCAAGTCGTTCAGAAATAGCGTCAACCCGACAGATCAAATCAATTTCTTAGGTTTTCGCGTAGCGTCAGTTGCGTTGACCGCCGACTATAATTTTGATGGTGTGGTCGACCAGGATGACTTGTCTGTATGGGGTGTAGCCTTTGGCTCGGCGGCCGCCGGTGATGCCGACGGAGACGATGACTCAGACGGCGCCGATTTTCTTCTCTGGCAAAGGAACGTTGGCGACACAAATACTCCATCCGCATTATCCTTAGCATCTGTTCCCGAACCGTCAAGTTTGATGTTGGCCGAGGGACTGAGCTTGCTTTTCGTTCTGAGACGATACCGACGATACAACTCTCATTCCGAGTCAGCTGCGTAGTATTCGCAACTAATTTACGTTAGATATCGCATAGTTTTGCGAAGGAAACAAATTAGTTGACTACATAAATATCGCTGGTTAAAATACAGGGTAGTGCCGTCAGATTCTGGTCTGGCAATTCATTTCACAGGAGTTCGCTGATTGCTTGATAATTCACTGACTTCATCTACTTCTTACGTAAGTCTGCTGCGATCGGGCTTCTCTACTAACCTTTTCTTAGTCAACACCCCAAGCAAAGCTCACTGGAATTTATGGCCCTGAAATTTCGCGAGATATTTTTCGGGGCATCCTATCGCACTTTCTAACAGCAGCAATTCTGCACTCTTATATTTCAAAGGGAAACTGATCGACTCAATTCGTTACCATGTCACAGTGGTCAGGAACCTGCGATTTAATGCCAACTAATTGATAAGCATCTAATGAAGTAGTAATAGTTTTATGCTTGCAAGACACAATATCGTTGCAATTAAAAGTGCGATTTATATATATCGAAATTTGATTTGGCCGAGTTTATTAAGAGGTATCATCGTATTAGTACTCTATACACCCATTTTCTTCTTACTCTTAAGCTTATGCCAAAAGCAGCATGTTTAGCGTTACTGCTTTTATATTCCAGTTTTGCAATTGCTCAATCAAACGTAATTGTGATTGTCGCTGATGATGCCGGATTTGTGGATTTTGGTTTCCAAGGAAGCACGGACATTCCCACGCCCAACCTGGATGCCTTAGCATTAAGTGGTGTGCGGTTCAGCAATGCCTATTCGGCAAGTGTCTGTAGCGCGTCAAGAGCAGCTCTGGTCACGGGAGCATACGGGGCCCGAATTGGTTATGAGCATAACATCGACAATTCAGACACTTCAGTCATTGGTACTGGACCAACCCAAGGTTTGACTAACGATATTGTCACAGTCTTTGACCGCATGCAAAATACAGGTTACACAACGGGTGCCGTTGGCAAGTGGCATCTGGGAATGCATATGGACAATGTTCAAAATGGAGTTCTTGTCAAGGCTGGCAACCAACCTGCGCAGCAAGGTGTCGACGAATTTTTTGGGGTTTTTCTTGGAAGCCGCACCTATTGGGTTGGAAGTCAAACTAGTGTTGCTGCCAGCATGAGTACTCAAACATTAAATCCAAATGGCACAACAAATACGGTGAATGTAGAAAGTCAATATGCAGATGAATATGTGACCGATGTATTTGGTTCTGCATCAGTCAATTTCATTGACCGTCATTACCAGGAGGATGACCCTTTCTTTCTGTATACCGCCTTTACTGCGCCCCATACACCCTTGGAAGCCAAGCCTGACGATTTGGCGGCCATCGACGCTATGGGGAATAACTTGACTGTAAATCGTCGCACTTATGCAGCAATGCAATTGGCGATGGACCGAGCAGTCGGCGATATTGTAGCCAAACTGGATGACCCGGACGGCAACCCGCAAACCAACGATAGTATCCTTAACGAAACACTCATAATGTTTGTTAATGATAATGGTGGACCTCGTAGCAATGCATCCTACAACGGCATACTACGCGGGGTCAAAGGAGAACAGTGGGAAGGCGGCCTGCGTGTGCCGATGCTTATTGCTGGCGCAGGAATCGCTCCATCGACTGAGGGCGCAACTTACGACAATGCAGTGCATTTAGTAGACATTTTACCAACGGCCCTGGCTGCCGCAGGTGGCACGTATGACTCTGAGGACGTAATCGATGGCGTTGACCTGCTACCCTACTTGAATGGCGATTTGGTTGACGCCCCTCATCCTTCTTTGTTTCTAAGGCGTTTTTCTCACCAGCAGTCTGCGGTCCGAGTGGGAGATTGGAAACTTGTGCATAACCCATCAGATGGATTCCTGTTGTTTGACTTGGCAACCAATCCCAGCGAAATCGCGTCACTGAGCCAATCTGAAGAGCAACCCGCACTCTTAGCCCAAATGCAACAAGTATTGACCGAGTATGAGGTCCAAATGGATAAACCTCGTGCGGGTAATTTCGCGGATAACGTCAATCAGTTCGATACGTTCAGATTCCGAGAGGGTGGAATTATTCGTGCAAATTGGAGCGCGGATGAAATATGGCTGGATTCTGATGGGGGAACAGGCAGCCACAGGATGATATTTGGCGACTCCTATGCGAATGTCACATTGAGGTTCAGGACAAAATCGACCTCTGACTATCTCTCATTCAACGATCTGAAAAGAGTCAGTGGTTTGCCTTACATGGCAAACAAGATCCGATTTACTGATAATCTCTCGTCTACACTAGTCGACGCTCATCAAGGTACGATTGCCGGTTTTCCGATACTATTAGCCCAATCGCTAGATGGCAACCTTCCGGTGCTTGATTTAGTCGCTGTTGATTCAACTCCAGGCGTATTCACTTTTAATGTTAGTTTAGATATTGAGCTTTATGATGACCTCACCATTCAAGGCGACGGCAATCAAGACTTTGTTTTTTCTGGCCAACTGCGCGAGTATCAAACGAATCGCAATATCACTAAAACAGGTGCCAGCACGGTGAGTCTATTAGGCGGCCTGGATATTTCTGGTCAATTCACTGTCGACGAGGGAACCGTAAGAATCGGATCAACTCCAATCAATAGTGGCAGTTTGGACTTGAATGCGGGTCGATTGCATCTTGATAACAGCATCTTGAATAGCGTGTTGGACATTCAAGCACTTTCCAAACTAACAGGACAGGGGAATATCCATGGCATCACCAACAATAGGGGCACGATCAGTCCTGGTTTACCAGTCGATCTATCACAAATGGCACCTACACAGCCACCGGTAGTCAATACGGACATCATCACTGCTGTCGATTTTGCCTTCATTGGTCAAAACATAACTCCTCTGTCTCGCACCCATACAGTGAGTGATTCTGCAATGGTTACTCACGGAGTTGACGTAGGGCTAGGGCTGATCTTGACAGACCCTAATGCAGGAACGTCTGAAACAGATATGGGCAATGAAATCAATATCAGACATTGGACGACTGGCCATTTCTTAACTACTGCACTTGCCAATCATGAGTTTGTCTATTTTGCTGTACAACCAGCACCAGGGTTGGAAATGTTAGTCGACAGCGCATCATTTAACCTTTGGCGAGAAGACCTTGAGTCGGCAGAAAGTTTTGCTCTCTTGACCAGTCAAGACGGTTTTATGACTGGATCTGAACTTGGCACTTTAGATGCCGCTCTCCTGGCAAATGAAATGGTGGGCATTGAAAACAGCCATCAATTTATCACCAATGTTTCTGGAAATGATTGGACCACCGATGAAGTGGAGGTGCGTTTGTACGGGTGGAATGCAATATCTTCAGCTTCTACTATTCATATTAACGGCGCAAGCATGGGAGCCAGATTTCGCTCGTTACCAATTACCCCAGACACCTACATTCCACTTGACCCGACCGGAACCATTACCATAGATGGCCATTTCTGGCATAGTGAAGACGGCATGATCGAGATAGATCTCCAGGACACGGACCATGATTCAATTGAGGTCCTTGGCGATGCTCTTTTGGAAGGTGATTTGACCGTATTCCTAGGCGACTATACTCCCTTAGTGGGCGATTCTTTTTCGATTTTGACCACGCTCGGAAATCTTGCAGGGACATTCCAATCGGCCTTTTTACCAACGCTGAATTTCGGTTTAACGTGGGACTTATTTTACAGTGACAGTGAAGTAGTTTTAAGTGTCTCTGAGACTGGCGATTTTGATCTAGACGGTGATGTTGATGGAAACGATTTCTTATCCTGGCAACGTGATAGCGGCAATCCTGTGGACCTCAACTTGTGGCAGGAACAGTTCGGAGCAGTTCCAGCGTTAAACATCACCACTGTACCCGAATCTTCCAGCATGTTTTATGCAACATTTGCATTTTTCATAATGCTCATTTTTTCTAGTGTTTGCAAAACCGTCCGTTCTTTCTAATCAACATATGCCCCTCCCCAAGAAATGGGGATCCGCTTGGAATGTTCGGTTTCTTTTTCGGGTGTCATTGAGCGCCCATTATGAAGCGCCCGGCGACATTCGGGTAAGCAATGGGGAATTTGACCCTCTATACCGGGATTACCCATTTGGGATTGCCTGGAACCACTCCAGGCTCGTATGTCGTCCAGTGTAACAGAATGCGCTCCCCGCCCGTGTCTAACCTGACTTCCCCACCCTTTTAGCAAAACAGCTTTTTCTGGAATATTTTGTGGTCAGGATCGACGTAAGTTGTTATCCATCGGTGGCGTGTGAACACATACAGTGTAGCTGGATTCCCAAACAC
>JBDOMT010000141.1:0-5774 GCA_039831705.1 Pirellulales bacterium
GGTTGAAGCGACGTGGGTTGATTGGCGTCATGGCCGATGCGCTTGCTGCTCACGTGTTGCCGATAGCCTTGGTTTTTACCCTGGTCTCGGACTCCTCGATGGGGCACCAAGGGGAACTGGTGGGGCTAGGGATTGCCGCTTCTGGATGGTCGCTGTTGACGGGAATACGGTGCATCCTCATCCATCAGATTGGCGATCGCTTCCTCGATAAAAAAGTTGAGGTGGAAACCTTCGCCACGATCAGAGATCCACAGATCATGCGCACGTTCTTGCTTCGGTATGGCTATCCCTTTGAAGTAATCTGTTTCGTTGTCTTTACGTTTATTTTGGTGGGTGCCGAACCCGTTTTTCTTGTGGTGATAGCCGTGTACGTCTGTTTGGAAGCGAAGAAATACATTTCCCGGGAACCACTACCAATGTTTCTTTCGGAAGAGCCTCCTACAGAGCGCTATGTACCCCTGTGGAATAATGCCTTCTATGAATGCTGGATGCCCTGCGGCGTGTTGTTGCTGTTGCCCCTTCATGGATGGTCATTCGCGTGGCTTGGTGGGGTACACCTCATCCTGTTTTGGCCTAATTTGTTAGGGCGCGTGCAGGACTCGGTACAGGTACTTAGAGGCTGTCCTTGTCAGGAGGGGCGGTGATGGATTTGTCATTTGGTCCCTCCCGTGTTGGTCCCGGTCTGCGTGTTCTGATCGGCTTGACTGCGCTCGCGGCGGGGTTCTTTTTTTCATGGTGGTTTCGGTCTGAACGTCTCGCAAACCCTTGGCTTTGTGTGTTTTTCTTGGTCGCTGTCGCGTACGTCATAGTCCGCCTTGTGTGCTTCTGGTTTCTGCTTCTCAAGGTTCGCCCTGCGACTTGTGAGAAAGCTACGTACGAGGCCTTGGTGGACGTGTTCATTCCGGTCTTCGATGAACCAATTCACCTCGTCGAGAAGGCGTTGCGAGCTGCGCAATCCATGCGCGGTCAGCACGAGACCTATTTGCTCGATGATGGCCGTCGCCAAGCGTGCCAAGTCCTTGCGGATCTGTTGGGTGCTCACTACGTGACGAGGCCGAACAACCGTGACTACAAGGCGGGAAATGTGAACCACGGACTTTCGCATAGCCAGGGAGAAGTGATCGCGGTGTTCGATGTGGATCACCTTCCTTCTGCAGAATTTCTCGAATTTGGGCTCGCGCCTTTCCACGATTCCCGTGTTGGCTTTGTTCAGGTTAGATTGAGTCACTCCAATGCTGACGAAAGCCTCGTTGCAGCATCGGCCAATGAACGAAACGATCGTTTTTTCGGAGCACCCATGTTGGGGTTGAACGCCTGTGGCTGTGCCCAGGCGTTCGGGAGTAACTGCTTTTTCCGACGAGAGGCGTTGGAGGCTATCGGCGGCTACAAACCTGGCTTGGCTGAGGACTTGCTTACGTCTCTTCATCTCCATGCGGCTGGGTGGACGTCGCGGTACATCCCATTGGTGTTGGCCAGGGGGTTAGAGCCGGTCGACCTGGCTTCCTTCAGGGTCCAACAAGCGAAGTGGGCCAACGGTGTGTTTTCTGTGCTTTTCTCCCACTACCCCGGTTTGGCTGGCCAGTTGAGTTTAGGCCAGAATCTCGGCTACCTTTGGCGGCTTTCTTGCTATTTGGCGGGCCCCATGGTTGCCGGCCATCTTGTCGTGGTGATCCTTGTGCTCATCACGGATTCAGGAGCTGGGATCGCACACGGCGCGTCCTATTTGCTGCATGGCGCCCCACTCATCGTGTTAAGTTGGGTTGTGTGCGTTCTGGCCGATCGCGGTTGTCGAACGACGCCAGCTCCTTCGAAGTGGTTGTCGTTGTGGTCTCTGTGGGCAGCGTATGGTATGTGGCCGGTCTATACCGCTGCGTTTCTTCGAAGTCTGTTTGGCCGAAAGCTGGCCTTCGAGCCGACCCCGAAAGAACGATCTTCTGGCTCGCTCGTCCGCCTGTTCTTTTGGCAGCTTGCTACACTGGGCTTGCTGGTGTGGTCGTTGGCCGCCTACCTGTGTGTGGCCTCGATCAATCTACATGCCTGGCCTATTATTGTGTTTGCGTTGCTCCAAATTGTGATGCATGTAGGCGCCTGTTTCGTGTTTGGATCGAGTTCGCTGTGCAAGAAATAATTACCCCTCGGGTCTAGCCTCACAGAAGGAGTTGAAACATGTCGTTAGTTCGATCAATCGTTTCCTATGCAAAGAAGGGTCTGCTTCCTCAGTACCACGACATGTACGAGCCAGCCCTGTTGCGTGACCCCTATCCCGTGTACGAAACCTTGCGCAATCGGAGTCCCGTCTATCGCTCCTTCGATGACAAACAATGGTATGTCTCCCGGCATCAGGAGATGAAGGACGTGTTTAGGAGCCCGCAGGCTTTTTCGACGGCTCCTACGTATGCTTTTTGGTCAAAAAAGAAGCGGGCCGAGATGGCCTACTATAGGCGACATTTTTCGAAATGGGTGACCAATTTGGAGGCGCCGAATCATACCCAAGCCCGCAAGGTCTTGGGTGGATTTTTGACCCCTCGCTTTTTTCAAAACTGTGAGCCTCGCATCGTCGCCATCATCGACGACTTGTTGAAGGAGGCCGGACGTCGCGGCAGTATGGAAGTTGTTGCTGACTTCTCACGTCCTCTTTCGACCATGCTTATCTGTGAGATCATCGGATTGCCCTATCGCGATGTCGACCTCTTCATGCGTTGGGAGGCCTTGATCGTCGACCAATCCAAACCTGAATCGGCCCAACAGAGTCTGCAGGAAATGAACGCCTACATCAGAGAGGTTGTCGAGGCACGGCGCCGTGACGCTCGCGAAGATTTTATCAGCGCGTTGATCGACGCTGAGGGGTTCGACGTTGACGATATCTGCGCACAATGTGTAGCCCTGTTCTTCGGAGGGTACCAAACGACACAGGACCTGATTGCTAGCGGAACGCAGACGCTGTTGGACCACCCTGATGAACGACAGAAGCTGATCCGTGACCCGCGCCTAATTGACCCGTGCGTCGAGGAGTTGTTGCGCTATGAATCACCGGTTCAACGGAGGATGAGGCTCGTCAAGCAGGACGTCGTCTTGGGCGGGAAGCGATTAAAGGCTGGCGATAACGTTATTCTTTTACTGGGGTCGGCCAACCGCGACGAGGCGGTGTTTCCCAATCCTATGCTCGACATTACCCGCACGAAGAACCCTCACGTGGCATTCGGAGGAGGTGAGCATTATTGTCCAGGAACAGTCTTGACCCGTCTTGAAACTCGCCTTGCCTTGCCTCGGTTGTTTCAGCTGTTTCCGGACATTCGCTTGGTGGATGAACAGCCGGACTGGTGTGTGAAAAATTCGAATCTGCGCAGGTTGCGAACCTTGCCCGTTTTGTTGAAATGAGGCCTGAATGGAACTTGGGGAGGGCGACTAACCTGCCGATCTGTGGCCTTGTTTCGTCGGTTCTGAAAAGTTTATAACGCTTTTCAACTTCCGCGATACGTTGAATACCCAAACGGGTTCAGCAGTAAAGGAACATGATAGTGTTCGTTTGGATTCTGAAGCTCGAAAACAATCGGAACAAACGGGTAAAAATTATCGGTCTGTGTAGATTCAAAGTAGGGGCCGGTCTGAAAGAGCATTTGGTAAATGCCGGCTTTCAACGGAAAGTCATCCGCTAATAGATCGGCGATACGGCCGTCGCTGTTGGTGACGCCTGAAGCGAGTTCTTTCCAGCCTTCATCTGTTTGTTGCGAGAGCGAGATCGCTAAGCCTTCAGCTGGTTTGCCCAGCGCGGTATCTAAAACATGGGTGGTAATGGCGCTCATGATCGTTCTCCTGTTTTATCCACGACGTGCGTTTAGAATTTTGACGAAGGATTTACCTCTGATCTCGTCCAAGGTTAGTCCTGTGACGAGTGCTTCTTCTTCGCTGATCGCACCACAATTGATGGCGCGTAAAAAGTAGTTGAGCAATGCTTGCCCCGTAGCTGCATCGTCGAAGACATCGCCTACGAGCGTGGCTTGTGCTGCTTTGCCAACGAATGAACTTAGGCGTAGCGATGCGACATCAAGCCCATCGAGGAAGAATGTATAGACCGCTGCATATCGTCCCGGCAGTTGTCCTGGGTGGAGGTCCCAACCTTGGTAGTACGCGTTGCATAAGGAGTGTTGCACGTGATCATAGTGGAGTTTCCACGCTTTATGAATCACGGTTTTGTTCTCACCAATTTGATCTTCGGTGAGTGCTGGACCATCTTTCGCAGCACGATGGGGCCCAACAGGCATAATATTCGTTGCGCCGTCAGATAGCATGACGCCGGTGCCCATAAGCCCGACCTTCATCATGTGCCGTGCAAAATCACAACTCATGTGGTCCATGCTTTGGTGCGCTGCGGTGATGTCGTTGCATGCGGTGTAATCATAAACGCCGAAATGTGCCCCACGACAACGTCCTTGTGCCGCGGCGACCATGAGTGGTAACGCAGAAGTGCCGTTGGCTCCGATGATGGATTGTGTTGTTTCAATCATGATTTCCATCTTGAGGGAGCCAGGTTCTAACGCGGTATTGGTCTCAAGCACCTCAAATAAATCGACCAGTGCAGTGACCTGTTCCGGTACGACAACTTTCGGCGTGGTAACAATAAAATTCTCTGGCAGCTTGGCCCCGGTTAAATCGCTGAGGGTGCTGATGAAAATGTCCAAGGTGCGAATCGCGCGTTGCCGAAGCTCTTCAGTAAATGGCTTGATACTGATGAATCGTCCGATCCAGCTGCTTATCCGTTCTCTTGTCGCCACGTTGTTTGTCGGTATGGCCGGGCAGCTCCCAGCGTCGATCGTCACGACGCCGACCGACTTAAACCCGGGTGATGAGTACCGATTGGTCTTTTTGACGTCGGGGACGCGGAGTGCGTTATCGACTTCCATAGACGACTACAATTTTTTCGTTAAGAGTTTGGGTGATGTCGCAGTCGTGTCCGATTGGAAGGCGATCGCATCCACCGCAACGGTAGATGCGATAGATAACACCGGTACGACCGGTGGCGGAGGAGTCCCCATCTACAATTTGGTGGACCAGCTGGTTGCCGAAGATTACGATGATTTATGGGATGGCTCTATTTTGAATTCGATCCACATCGATGAGAATGGGTCGTCAAGCTACCAGGTAGTGTGGACGGGTACAGGAGTGGCTGGAGCAGCCATACCCGATTACTTCATGGGTAGTGGCGGCAATGCGATCAATGGATCGCCATACTATAAGCATGATGATTGGGTGAGTGCTGGTGACATTTTCACTGTTGGATCTTACTTACGAATGTATGGAATGAGCTCAGTTCTAACGGTGCCGACGGAGCCGGTCCCGGAACCGGCATCGGTGATCACTTGGACGTTGCTAGGTATCGTCGGATGTATCGGTACGTGGTGGAATCGACGCCGCAAAGCGGGTTAGTGAAGCGGTCGGCCTGAGGCGGCCGCACTAGGTGCGACATGTAATTTTGCTAAGCTCCAATCTGTTTGTATTAACCGCCATCAAGGCAGAAAGGGCAGCCCTCGGAACAACTTTGTACTTTGAGAAAATGCGTAAAGAGGTTTTTAATTTATCCACGCTTTACGCTTCAAAATTGTACTTTACACCTGTTTATTGTCTCCTACGGGGATCTAAAAACCCTCGTCTTCAGGCGATCACTTCAGTAGAACTAGGCTACGGAAGCGTACTTCGATACCGGGCAAAGCGGGCATAATAGCCGCGCAGCGGCGACAGCAGCCGTTTTTAACGAAACCAATTTTCCGCTTGGGCCA
>JBDOMT010000514.1:0-5767 GCA_039831705.1 Pirellulales bacterium
TCGACACCTTCCTGGCCACCTTTTAATTTTCCCCGACGTAAATCGGGCAGAGGGGCGTTGCGCAGCAGTTCTGGGTTCGAGACACATTTTGCGCTAATCGACCGGTATTTTGTCCGCAGCGAGTCTCCTCCGCCTTCACTTAGAGCTACGCGAACTCCGGCGCGACGTCGACAAGCTGCAGGAAGGTCATGCCTCGGGCGAGTAATGGGGTGATTGCCAGGCTTGTGTAGAAGTGTGCATTCGTCGCGGCGGCCATTTTTGCGGTCCGCCCGCGGCGAATTCGCAGGTCGAATCCTTGTATCACTTTCAAACAGAAGAAGGGGCTGCTGCGATGCGACTTTCACTCAAGGCGCTCATGGCGTTCGTCTCATTTGCTTCGTTCGCCTGTGTCGCGTTGACGCAGCCGACTCGCTATTCTTTATCCCTCGTGGCGACGAGTGTACTGTTGTGGCTCACCGCAAGCGTTGTTTTCGCAGTTTACGCGTCGATAGATCGCCGACCCTTCTGAGTCGGCTTCTCCTTGTTCGGATGGAGCTTTCTCCTGGCACAGACTTCACTGGCGCATCCAGGACGCCTCTTCTGGCTGGGCCCTGACGATGCGATTCTGTGGCTGGGTCGTCTGATTCACGGTGACAAGATGGTCTATGGTGAGCTTTGGCGTTTAAGATTCACCTATACTGACGATGTCGTAGTAACGGCTCTCGCATTCGAGGGGGCGGCATACTACGTGTCGTCCATCGTTGTTGCGTTTCTAGGCGGTTTGTTTACGGTCTATCTGAATGCTAGGTCTCGGGTAATGTCAACTAAATCGGGTATGCCATAGCTAGAGGCAGGCGTGCAAGCGTATTGAGATTTCAATGGTCGCCACACGTCACGTATCTGCAGATGCCCCAATACGAACCGACATCCGGAATGCAAGTGCCTCTGCACGAGCAATCGGATGACTCACCATTAGTCGACATAGTTGAACTTGCTGAAATATGACCGTGCCAGCCCTAAAAAAGCCTGTTTTAGCTCTCTCTGTGCTCTTTGTGTTGATCTAATCTTCTGTCTTTCCAGTTCGCCCCATTCAAACCAGTCTGTTGAGTCCTATTCTGCGTTTTTTGACAATCTCACGATATTTCTGTGTTTTCTTCTTTGTGGGTCGTAACAGTTCGCCTTTTTGGCCGCTTAGGACAGCAGTCTGGCCGGATAATATTTCGGAAAATATTATCTGTCGGGTTTCCCGCATCTTTACTGATTTGCTTGAAAGACCCGCCTGTCCTCCTTCCGTTTCGAGGCCGGCCTGTATTCCTGCCCTAGTTGTCCCGGCCTGCGTGACAACGAAAAACCGGAGATTTTGTGATGTTCAGAAAAATAGCTACCTATGGCTTGGTGGCGCTGCTCGCCGTAGGACCTGTTCCTATGACGCGTGCCGCAGTAATAAGTTGGGACGACGCTGGCGGTTCAGCCAGTAAACTTTGGTCGGACTTTGGCAATTGGAGTCCCGATGGATCTCCGGCCAGCGATGATGTTAATATTGGAAATTTTTTCGCGGCTGCGAATGATCGCACCTTGTTCGACGGCGGCTATCAGATCAGCTCACTGACGATTACCAATGGCGCAGACGTGGTCAATAGCACGACTAACGGAGCCTCGGACGATTTTGAATTAATCGTCAATGGCGCGACTACCGTTTCAGGGGCGGGCAGCTCGATTATCATCTACGGTGGCGATCCTGATGGACTCGATACAAACACGCTTGATATCAACAGCGGTGGCAGCGTGATCCTGAACTCGACCTCCAATTCGGGAACTGCCGTGGTGGAAGTCGATTCGGGCGCGTTAACTATCGCCGACGGAGGCACGCTCTCAGGTACGGGGCGAGTTGATTTAGAGGACAATCTCGGTGTTGCGACCAGGCTTCTCGTTAATGATGGCACAATTACGGCCAACACCGCACCGTTTTTCTTCGGTCAGGCTCCCAGTGCAGGCACTCTGCAAATTACTGCAACCAGCGCGAATGCTCGCTTCGATTGGGATGGCACAGTGCCGGTCACCGCGGAACTGAACGTGGGTGGCAACCAAACGCTCGACATCGATGTGGACACAGGAGGCGATGCTTGGAGCGGCGACATGAATCTCTTCACTGGTTCCACCATCGACATTGCCCACGCTTGGTCGATGGATAGCGGTACGATCGACGTCAATACTGGAGCGTTCGGCCTCATCATTATCGGGCAAGACCCTAACCCGGGTGCCGCAGCAGTGATCGACGGCGCGAATTGGACGATGACTGGCGGAACGATCAATCTGCTTGATAGCTGGGACTCGTTACAACTCGATTCGCAGTTGGTTGCTTCAGGCGGAACGATCGAGAACAGCGGGCACATGATTTTTAACGGTGGAGCAACGATCCAGAGCGGTGTTAATTTCGACATGAATGGCGGCGGTGCTGCGTTGACGGTCAACTCGGCGGTTAACATTGACACGCCCGACTTCAACCTCGATGGCACCGGTTCTGCGGACAACGTCACTACGATCAACACCGGTGGCAACCTCGATCTCGACCTGGGAGCCGGAGCTGACGAAGATTTTAATCACACGATCAATATGAACGGTGGCGAATTGGATGTTACGACCTCGGACAACGACTGGAATCTCGAATCTAACGGCAATCTTAACGTCGCTGGCGGAGCAACCTCCACTATCAACGGCGAAACCTTCAACATCAACGGCGATGTCAACGTCACTGCTAATTCGACTTTACGTGTGAATGCTAGTAGTGCTTATAGCGGCACGGCCGACGTGGTCGTCGATGCGGGTAGCACGCTCAACCATGGGACGGTCACCTACGCTGGTGGCAGTTATACGGGTGGTGGCATCCTGAAAAAGGGAACGGCCACGATTTTGAGCGACACGACGTGGAGCGTATCCAACGTCGACATCGACGATGGTGCTACCACGGTCAATAACGGTGCCGCTCTGGTCGTCAACACCGACAGCATTGATGACGCAGGCGATGGTATCGATTCGACGATCACTGTTGAAGATACAGGGACACTCACGCTCAATATCAATGATGGTAGCGACGTGGTCTTCGATAGCGCAGGACGTTTGGTTTACAACGGCAACATTATCAGTAGCACGTTTCTGCCAACGCCAGCTAGTGGTTCTGCTTTGGTCTTCAATAGCGGTTCGGAAATGAACATCAATGGTGACGGCACCTCTGATGCTCGTATCGAACTCAATGGTGGAACGCTGAACATCAACGATGCTGCCGAAGATTTTCGCATGAACGGTGGAACTCAGGCTGTTGGCAGCACCAACGAGATCAGCGGCGGTACGATCAATGGCCCTGGCGAACTGCAAATTGGTAGCCTACGGGCGCTTCGTGGTAACGGTACCATCAACGCCCAAGTCGATGGTGATGGGTCGTCGCAGTTGATTGCCTCTGGTGGTACGTTGAGCGTCAACGGCGGCATCCAAGACATCGGCACGATCGGCACTTCGGGTGCTGGGGCTGTTTTGCTCGTCACTGATCCATGGGAGACGCTTGCGACCGACGCTGTAGTTCTTAATCAAGGGAGTATTCAAGGTTCGACGATAACCAACAATGGCGCGAACGGAATCGCAGGAAATGGCACCGTGTTTTCCCGTGTCAATAACAACACGCTGATTCAAGCGAACGGATTGTTAGTTGTCGATAACAACACGACTGATTGGGATGGTTCGGCGGATACTGGCACCCTGCGAGCGAACAACGGTACACTAGAACTCCGCGACAACGCGTCGTTCTTGTTCAACGGTACGGTTGAAGCCAACATCGGAACGGTCCATGCGAGCGGCTTTGAGCTAGAGTTCGATCCCGCATCAGTCCTGCGACTCAGCAAAGGCACTTATAGCTCGGACACAGCCACCGACTTTGGTGGTAACATCGAGGTACTTGCCGGTGCATCGTCCGTGATACAAGTGACCGCCTCTAGCACTTTCGAGAATACGAGCTCGACGGTTCTGAACGACATGCTTCGCCTGGAAGATGGTCACTCGTTCGTCGAAGTAGGGGCTGCATTCGTAGGCGGTGGAACGTTGTTGAACTCTGGTAGCCACGTCCTCACGCTCGAAGACGGGGCGAATGTAGGCGTCTTGGTCGAAAACGACGGCCTGCTGACTTTGGGGGCTTCGCCCGGACAAGCAACTGTCCTCGACTTTCAGCAGAATGCGATTGGCACGCTGGAGATCGAACTTGAAGGCACTGGCCTGAACGATTTCGATCGGCTGACTGCCACGGGGCTGATGCAATTGGATGGCCTGTTGGAGCTATCGCTTTTGGGTGGTTTCAATCCCGTTTTGAGCGATTCGTTCACGGTCCTGTCGGCAGCGGCTGGTGTGAATGGCGTGTTTAGCCTCTTTGATTTTTCGACTGCATCGCTTGATCCAGGCCTTGCGTGGGATGTGATTTACAACCCCACGAACGTGCAGCTTGAGGTCGTCAGTGTGCCGTCATTCTCTGCCGATTTCGACAACGACGGAGATGTCGATGGCGACGATCTCGCGCAGTGGGAAGGCGATTTCGGTGGCCCTGGCTCGGATGCCGACTCGGATGGCGACTCGGATGGATCCGACTTCCTTGCTTGGCAACAGCAGTTTGGCAGCGGCGTGCCAGTCGCGGCAGCACTTGGTGCAGTGCCTGAGCCTTCGACCTTGTTCCTCGCGGGCTTGGCCGGCTGCTTTGGCTTGCTGATTACGCGTCGGAAGAAGTAGACGACGATAGATTGATAAGGGCAGCGTTGAGCCCCGGGTTGAAAAGCCCGGGGCTCTTTTTGTGCCTCACATTCCGAACCGTCCCGGCGCGCCGGGATGAGGAAGCGATTAATTCTACATCTCTTACCGAACCGCGCCCGTTAGGAAGCGCTCTACAGGGGAGAAAACCCAACTGAACGCTTCCTAACGGGCGCGGTACGGCTGAGGTACTTAGTGCTGAGCGTACTTGCCGTCTTCAAGGTCAAGCTTCTTCATTTTTTTGTAGAGCGTCGTACGGTTAACGCCTAACGAGTCGGCGGTGGCGTTGCGGTTCCAGTTATTCGACTCGAGTACGTCGCGAATGATCTGTCGCTCGGGTTCTTCGAGGGCTTCTTTGAGCGTCATGCTGCCAACACGCGGCAGGTTGATGCTCGGCCCACCCGCGACATCGCGTGGCAGATCGCAGGCACCGATAACTGTTTCTTTGCCGAGCAAAACCGCCCGTTCGACGACGTTCTGTAGCTCGCGAATGTTGCCTGGCCACGAGTAGTCTTCCAAAGCGGCAATCGCTTCTTCGCTAAACCCTTCGATCGGACGGTTAGTGTCTTCACGCAGGTCTTGCAAAAATCTTTGGGCCAGCAACGGGATGTCGCTGCGGCGCTGACGCAGGGCAGGCAGTTCGACGTTGATGACGTTGACGCGGTAGTACAAGTCTTGGCGGAACCGGCCTTCGGTCACGGCTTCGGCCAGATCTTCGTTGGTAGCGAGGATGATTCGTACATCGACTTTGTGTGTTTTCTCACCGCCGACTTGCTCGAATTCGAGTTCTTGCAAAACACGCAAGAGTTTCACTTGCATCGCCGGGCTGGCGGTGCCGATTTCGTCGAGGAAAATCGTGCCACCATCGGCTTGCACAAATTTGCCAACTTGTGTCCTGCGGGGCTTTTACACCTGATGGCGATTTTCTTGAATTGTCTGAATTTGATATGGACAGTCTGTTGGTGGCCTGGCAGGAATCCGTGTTCGACCTCTACCTGAGCGAGGG
>JBDOMT010000393.1:0-5766 GCA_039831705.1 Pirellulales bacterium
CTTCGACCGGCTGGAAAATTCGGCCCAGTTGATCCATATGCCGATGACCCAAAGCCGCAGCGAACTGGTCGAAGAAATTCGTCTGACGATCCGGGCTACAGGCATTCAGGACCCTGCGCTGGGCGCTTTCGGCGGGCAAGATGTCTACGTGCGTTATCACATTACCCGAGGGACCGGACCGGTCGATCTCAATCCCGATCCGCAGCTCAAGACGAGCTATGTCATCATGGCCAAGGAGGTTCCCACCTGGAAGGCCGAGTATTACTCACACGGCTTGCGACTGGCAGTTCCCCATGTCCGGCGGAACCCGATTGGTGCCCTCAATCCCAATATCAAAGGGGGCAACTACCTGAACAATATCCTGGCACTGGCGGAAGCGGTGAACCTGGGCGCGGACGACTGTGCGATTCTGAATCATGACGGTCTGGTGACAGAAGCTTCCAATAGCAATTTGTTCTTTGTCATCGATGGTCAATTAGTGACACCCGGCGACGGAGCCGGCAACCTCCGAGGCATTACCAAAACGGCAATCCGCAAAGCGTGTGGCGAGCATGGCCTGGAAGTGGAAGAAAAAGATCTGCACGCCAGCGAACTATATCGAGCCAGCGAATGCTTTGTCACCAGTGCGACCCGCGAAGTGATGCCCGTGATAAGCCTGCGATTGGAAGATGGCAAGGTGGTTGAGTTTCCTGCAGGTGGCGGTGAATTGACTCGGCAGACGGCACAGTACTACCGGCAATATGTTGATCGATACGTGCAAGAACATAACGACAATCGGTTAGCTTAGAGGTGACTGATTGATAACTTTTTGCATTTTCAAAACCTTGTAGGCTGGTAACAAGGAGCTTCAGCGACGCAGTTCCGGCACTTCAATTCGCGGATTCAGCCATGCCGGAACAGCGCGAAGCTCGTTGCAACCTACAAAGGAAGACACGTTTATAACAGGAGTTATCATTACGATGATCATGAATAAGCGATTTGCGACTTGAATCCTCTGGATTGATTTGGTTGGTCTATTGATATTCCGGAGTGCACACTCGGTCCGGGCCGAAACTTCCGCGGCGGAAGTCCAAACTAAGTTGGAGAGTGCCGAAAAATCTCTAGGGAGTGGCATCATGAAGCTGCGTGATTTAATCATCTATCAGGATACGAGCTTCTACAGTGCGTTCCCTTCGATTGTCACTCGCCCGATGGTGAACTAGTGGTAGCCTTTCGGCGTGCCCCCAGTCGTCATGTGTTTGGTGAAACGGGTACGAGCCATACCGATTCGAACAGTTATCTGGTGCTGGTCCGTTCCCGTGACCACGGACAAACCTGGACCCAAAACCCAGAGCTAATTTATGCTCATCCCTTTGGCGGATCGCAAGATCCCTGCCTGGTGCAACTATCGGATCAATCGCTAGTTTTGGCGACCATACCGTTATTGCCCGCTCTACCGATGGAGGGCAAAGCTTCGAACCGTGGCAAGATTGCGGCTGGCAGGGGCATCCTCACGATGTGCTGCAACTCTCGGATGGGCGTGTGCTGCTGGTCTACGGTTACCGTCACCAACCCTATGGTATTCGCGCACGCGTGCTAAATGCCGAATGTACCGACGTAGCTACGGCTTCAGAAATGGTGCTTCGTGATGATGGCGGCAGCAGTGACCTTGGTTATCCCTGGGCCACGCGGACGGCTGATGGCCATGTGCTAGTCGTTTATTAGTTCAACCAGGAAGGTGGGACACGACACATCGCAGGGACACTTCTGGCCGTGAAGCAATAAAAGGGTAATTTCAGTAGTTTCGATTGGCCAAGCTTTGACTGAAACGAAGAACGCCTAACCCGCATATTCCATGGATCGCTCAGTATTCATTGTAAGTCCTTTCTTCATAACGAATTGCAATGTGATCTGGGAAAACAGTGTGTCTTATCAGCCGCCACGCGTTAGCGTCCGGTTTATCAAGTATTGATGCGAAGCAGAAGTAACCGGGAGCTAACGCTCGGCGGCTGATGAAATATGCGGGCTAACAGGCCAACTATTCCAGCAGGCAGTAGTATGCCAGAGACAGGTTCAGGAATCTGCACCACACTGATGTCGGTCGTAAATTTGAGCGACTTTTCACCAAAGTCGTACTCCAATTCAATCATGTAGGCGGTGGCGCCTGTTGCTGGAGCGGAGCGACTCGCAACATAGGTGTCATTGCCAGGTTCTTGCTCCTGCAATTCAGAACTGACCCAGTTGGCACCAAATGTCGCTTCACGAAAGTCGCGATTGAGTGGGTTGGTGGCTTCCCATAAGAGGACACGAATGGGTTCGCTTGATTCGGTGGTGACGGTAATGGAAGTTCCATCTGCTGAAACTTCCCAAGAGAATTCCGGTAGTGGCAGATCCAATTCCAACAGAGAATGAAAGAGCAAGGCGCCCTCGATGGCGCTCGCATCCAGCCCATGGTCAGTATTGGGGATGTAACGCAGATACTTCTGGCCGCTTAAGTCGTCAAAGTAGAATTGTGACGAATCGGGAGCAAAAAATTGGTCACCGGTGGAATTGACGATGTACTTGGGCATATCGAGTCGGTCGCGGTATTCGTACGGATCAATGATGTCGAGTAATTCTTGTGTGCGCGGACTGAGCTCTTGCCCGGGAAGTGGGGCGAACTGATTCATGACGCCTTCCAAGACATAATCACCCACCGCTAAAGAAAACCCGTCGACCAGCGTACAGCCCGCAGGATTATTGATACTTGCACAATTGACTGGTGGCTGTGGTCCTGTTGCATAGACACGACGATGGTGCTGCATCGATTCGTCGATATTCAAAAAATCGATCACCCCCGGCGCGATCGCCGAAACACGGTCGTCGACGGCAGCGGTCAGCCAGGTGGTCCAACCTCGTTTCGAACCACCGAACACAAAAAATTTGTCGATCTGGACAGGTTCGTCCAAATTGGCCATGTGGGCTTGGGTAGCATCCATCGCCCGGACCGCACTTTTAACCATTGGCAATAGCAACGGCCATTCGTCATCGCCCCCCGCCAAGAAATTCGCAAAGGTTTTGGCGATAATCTCATCCTCGGTACGGGAAGAGGTTTCTCCGGCGAATTGCAAGAGTTGATTCGGAACCGTAGGTAAGTTGACAAACACGGAATTTGTTAGCAGGGCTGCCCCAGCGATCACCTGAAACTCTTCACTCAAAGGGTCGGGGAAACTGCCAGGATTTCCACCGCCATTGATAAAAAGGATGGCCGTGTTAGTCGGAATGCCGGCTGGCTGCATGATCGTCATCTTGTGTTGCCACAGGTTGTGCGATACTTCCGTAGAGTCTCGCCATGTTTGAGATGTCAGGTCGATGTTGTAGCCGGTGACTCCGGGACCAGCGATGGTGCTGTCCAAACTGAAGTCGTAAGAAAGGTCTTCCTTGGCGATGTAGTCGTCCAACGCGGTTTGTGCAGCGCTATGTGGTGACGCAATGAACAGGAAAGCAGCCAGCGCCACAGCCAGGAATGAATCATGGGCAAACCTATTCGGCGTACGGGCAACGAGGGAAGAACTAAAGATTCCAGGGGCAAGTCGGCTAATTTTTGAAGTATCGAATTTCATGGTGAATGTCCCTTTTGAGGATTGGCGCAAAATCTATGAGATGAAAAGTCTGGAAAAATCTCGCAGGATTTTGCGGCGCAACGCGAAGATACTCCAAAGCAAAGAAATCAAGCCAGCCACGAAACCCAAGACAGAAAGAAGGCGATCAGTCGGTAAGAAACGAAAACCACAGGGTGGCTTTCTTATCGCGCATTGGGTCGATGAATTAGGTAATTCGTGGGATAGTGAGAAAGCACGTACGTGCCTGCTGCGCCCATTGAGTAACGCAGAATCAGTCTAGCAGACAGAATGGTCGTTGCAATCACTTTTTCCGTTTTCTTTCCTCATCGATGGCCACTTCATGCCAGGCGGGATATAGGCATATCAGGCTTTCCAGCCTGACATGAAGTGCCGTGAGCGTCACACTGAAACGGCAGTCTCTCCCAATTGTCGCTCCATTGCTTCGGCAATGCGTTGACAGCCGCTCATCATCTGCTCGAACTGATTGAAGGTGAGTGATTGGTAGCCATCGCTGAGTGCTTTTTCGGGTTCAGGATGAACTTCTACAATGATCCCATCCGCGCCGGCAGCAATTGCGGCACGAGACATGGCCGGGACGAGATCTGTGTGGCCCGTACCATGACTGGGGTCCACAACCACGGGTAAGTGGGTTCTTTGTTGTACGTAGGGCACCGTTGCCAAAGGCAGGGAGAAGCGGGTATGCGCTTCGAAGGTACGTATGCCCCGCTCACAGAGCATCACGTTAGGGTTGCCCCCATCGAGGATATATTCGGCAGCCAGTAACCACTCGTCGATCGTCGCGCTGGCGCCTCGTTTCAGCAGCACTGCCCGGTCGCAGTGGCCAACCGCTTCAAGTAAACGGTAGTTTTGCATATTACGTGCGCCGATTTGCAATACCTCGGCGTATTCGGCTACCAGCGGAACATCACTGGGTGAGATCACCTCGGTGACAATTGCCAATCCCGTTTCGTCGCGCGCTTTGGCCAGTAACTTGAGGCCTTCTTCCTTGAGCCCTTGGAAACTGTAGGGGCTGGTTCGCGGTTTGAAGGCGCCGCCACGAAGAGCCGTTGCGCCTGCTTGTTTGACCGCATGAGCCGAAGCAATGATTTGGTCCTCATTCTCGACCGAGCAGGGGCCTGCAATCACCCCAATGTGGCCGTTGCCAACGGTCAGGCTGCCAGCCCGAACGGTGGTGCTTTTAGGCTTTACCTCTCGGCTGGCCATTTTGTAAGGAGCAACAATGGGAATGACTTCATCGACTCCTGGACTACTTTCCAGCGATTGGATCCCAGCGACTCGCTCTTCACCGACCGCAGCAATCACCGTGCGTTCGGTTCCATGGATGATGTTGGCTTTCAGCCCCCGTGATTCAATATTTTTGACGGCCTGTTCGACGTCTGCGGGACTGGCTGACGTTTTCATTACAATGATCATGAGAAGGACCTTTCAGATTCGGAATGTAGGATTGTGGAACCAACAACTACCAGCTAAGAAGTCGGTCGGTTCGGGAATTTTGTGAGTGTCGGACTAAAATCTTTCATACATGTCGGTGTGCGCAGCACAAGAGGCCAGTAACATTGAATTCCTCCTGTGCTCCGCACACCGACACGGGTCCGAACACGTTTCTATCGCTAAAGAACCGTCTCGCGGACCAGTGTCGGTGCCACCCAAAACATAATACTGTTTGGCTTGCCGCAAACATACCAAACATACCAAGTAAAAACGCCCCGAGGTCCGTTTGGCACTCAGGGCGTTTTTGGTTTCGTGATGGATAAGACTGCTTTACACAAAACCTCCGGCCCCGGTGCTTCTATAATAGAAGCCACGGGTAAAGCTAAACCAGAAGTTTTGCGAATAAATTGCAGCCATATCCTCAGTATAGGCAGCCGTTTGGGAGAAGGCAAGCAGATTAATAAATTCTTGTTCAGTCTTCGGCTTTCAATTTTTCAGCCACGCCCGGCACCTGCTCCGCCCCAGCCGGCACTTGTATGCTGGACCCCTGGAAGTCGTCGCCAATTGGTTCGACGCGCCCGCCCAGTTGCGCGCCCAGGAAAGCCTCCGTCACCGCGTTGAAGGACATACGGTTTTCTTCTCCCGCAAAGCCATGGCCTTCGTCCGGATAGAGGACATAGGTGACCGGGATTTTTTTGGCTTGCATCGACTCGACTATTTGATCTGCTTCCAG
>JBDOMT010000176.1:0-5755 GCA_039831705.1 Pirellulales bacterium
ATAACGCAGCCACGGAAGGACTTGGGACGCCGTAGCAGAAACGGGTGAAATATGCGGGCTAGTTGTGTGCTTTTGTGGGTGGCCCCCCTTTCCCGCCCCCCTTTCCCTCCCTTATCACTGTTCGGTCGCTCCTGAAGGTTTCATCCGTGGCTCCCCAAGGTAACATGCATCCGTCGCATTGACCACGTTCTAACAACGGTTGATAATGGCTTTCACCAAGTTGACGATGAATGGGCCTTATCCCCCTACAGACCAATGTTTCCTAGCATTCGAGAATCTTTTCATGACGGCCCTTCGCACCAGTCATCTTCTGTCTGTATTCTCATTGACGTTGGTACTTCTCACCACCACGACATCGGAATTAATACGCGCACAAGACTCCACCCCACCTGCCGCGACCAAGTTCCGCGTCATCACCTACAATGTCCAATTCTTGCCCGCACCGGCGAGTTCCAAAAACGAACGTCCTCAACCTGAATATCGGGCTCAGCAGATTGCAGGCAAAGTCAGCCCGTACGATCTGGTCGCCCTGCAAGAAACCTTTCACAAACAGCACCGATCGATCCTTATGGATCAGCTCCGCACCATCTGGAACGGCAAATTCCACGAACACCACAGCCCAACTCCCAAGGGCTTCTACACCAGCGGCGGTTGTCTATTGATGACAAAACGGGCAATGCAGGACAAGTCTGCGTTGGTATTCACCGAATACAGTCATCCCCAGGAATACGGTTTGCGCGCCGATGGTTATGCCGCCAAAGGAGTCATCCACGCCCGTGTCACATTCCATTCGGAGCAACCCGACCACACAGTGGACGTCTATGTCACTCACCTTGAGGCACGTGCCGATCACCTCCGTCCCAAACAATACGCCCAAATGGTTCAGTTCATCCAAAAGACGAACGATCCCACCCGTCCATTTCTGCTACTGGGCGACATGAACACCAAGGGGCAGCGAAAAAATCAACAAGACCCCCAGTCACAATATGCGGATCTATTTAGACGACTAAGGGCCGCATGTCCAGCGGACCACATCACGGACGTGTGGCCCTTGCTTCGTGGTGACGCACTCGGTGGCACCACCGAGCAGAAGTCCGATACCATTGGCAAACGGATTGATTACATCATCGTGGGAAATCCCCAACCGCCTCACCCTCAGATCATTCCCGTGGCAATCGAGGTCAAGACATTCCAAGACACCCGCGTGGGAGCACTCTCTGATCACAATGGGGTGGCTGCAACTTTTCAGTGGCAGCAAACACAAGTCCCCTTAAATACCAAGACTCTTGAGCAACAGTTAAACACACCTCGACTCGATCCGGAAACTCCACGGCGCGAACTGCAGGCATTTATCTCGACGCGGATTCCAAAATTTCTACCACCCACAACTCGTAAAGCTTGGGAACAAGAGGCACACGACATTCGTCAGAAGATGCTTGAGCGAGTGATTTTTCGCGGTCACGCAGCCCACTGGCGAACCGCGAAAACCCAAGTCGAATGGCTGGATACCCTGGAAGGCGGTCCCGGTTACCAAATACGCAAGCTGCGATATGAAGCCTTGCCAGGATTTTGGATTCCCGCCCTCCTCTACGAACCACAAAAGCTCACTGACAAAATGCCCGTGTTCATCAACGTCAACGGACACCATGCCGGCGGCAAAGCGATGCCATACAAGCAGCGCCGATGTATCAATCTGGCACGCCGGGGTGTGCTGGCCTTCAATCTGGAATTCATCGACATGGGTCAACTCCGCAGCACAGACAATCGACACAACCGCCTGGTACAGCTCGACCTGTGCGGGACCAGTGGATTGGCGCCATTCTATCTGACTCTTGAGCGAGGGCTCAGTGCGGCCCTTGCGCACCCTCATGCCGACCCCACTCGAGTTGGTGTCGCCGGTCTGTCAGGCGGCGGATGGCAGACGATTTTTCTCGCTGCGCTCGATCCACGAATCACTCTGGCGAATCCAGTTGCAGGCTACAGCAGCCTACTGGATCGGATCCAAAATCATCGCGACGTGGGTGATGCAGAACAAATTCCTTCTGACATGGCCACGGTGGGCGACTACACCCATTTGACTGCCCTGTTAGCACCGCGTCCCTCATTACTTACCTACAACGCCCAGGACAATTGCTGTTTTCTACCTCCCGATGCACTACCAAAACTGGAACAGGCTGCACATCCCATCTACCAATTATTCGACCAGCAGAAAAACTTCCGCACCCACATCAACCACAACCCGGGCACGCACAACTTCGATCGCGACAACCGCGAAGCGCTTTACCAATTGGTAGGAGATCATTTTTTTTCGAAGGATTCCACTTACGACTCGACCGATCTGTCAATTCCGGACGACGAAATACGAACTGAAGATGAACTGTCCGTTTCTATTCCGGACGGTAATGCAACTTTGCACCTACTGGCCAATCAGTTGAGTCAGTCACTGCCAGCTTCAGCACAGCTCCCCACCAACCGACAAGCAGCGAACGACTGGCAATTGGCCGGTCGACAGCGTCTGCGAAAACTGGTCGGCTGGGAATCGTATCAAGCTCGTGCCCTGCCTCTCGATTCCACCAAGTGGGATGACGTCACCCTTTCTGCCTGGCATCTCATGCTGAAATCCAATGGATCAAACTCTGACAATACGCAATGGACTGTCCCTGTTGTGATTCTCAGCAAGCCCTATCCCAAGTCGACGGTATTGTTGATCGGAGATGAGGGCTATGGCGCCCTGGCATCGAAAGCAAAACAGCATCTCGACCAGGGCCAACAAGTCGTTCTGGTTGACCTGCTCGGTTTTGGCCAGTCGAAAGGGCAAAAGAATGAGGATAGTGAACTATTGTTGATCGCAACCGCGGGTCGACGCCCACTGGGTATCCAAGCAGCTCAGTTAAGTGCGATTACCCAATGGGCAAGTCTCTATTTGGATGACCCGTCGCTCGAAATCGTCGCCACGGGCCCCCGAAGTGGCATCATCAGTTTAGTTGCCGCAGGCATAGAGCCCGATGTCATTGCTGCCGTTCGTTGGCAGCACCCATGGGGCAGCTTGAAAGAATTCATCGAGCAAAACTGGACCGCCACCGACGCACCCGAACTGTGCTGTTTTGGGTTATTACAGGAGTTCGACGTCCTCCAACTCATCGCCCTGGTCGCACCACGTCCGGTGACAATCGATGCCCCCAAACAAAAGGTACGCAATCAACTACGCAGCCTAAAATCATGGTATGCACTACTCGATGCCAACTTTGAGCCATTGCAGTAGTCAGCAAGAAAATTACCCTATGCAAATCGCACTCAAAGAATCCCAACTTGGTCTCCGCAACTCGACCACACGATTGCCTTTCCGCTACGGCAATGTTTGTCTGTCGAGTTGTCCTCAGGCCGTGTTGCAGGTCACCCTGGAAGTCGATGGACAGCTTGCCCATGGCTACAGTGGTGACTGCCTACCTCCCGGTTGGTTCGATAAATCTCCCGAGAAAAACTATGCCCAACAAATCGACGACATGCTGGAGATCAGCGCTTACGCGCAGCAGGTTTTCCTGGAGGAGTTTACTCATCCGACCAAATTTTTCCCGGTCTGGCTGGCCGCTTCAGGCCGAATCCATGAATGGGCTCATGGCCAAAATTTTACTCCCCTATTGGCCAGCTTTGGCGCCAGCCTGATCGAGCGGGCGATGATCGACGCCATGGCCCGTGCCGCCCAGATCTCCTTCCATCAGCTCGTGCGTGAGAATCTCTTGGAAATTGAACCGGGCCAGGTACACCGCCAACTACGCTCCCATTCGATCAACCAATGGCTGCCGTCTAAACCGACCACATCGATTTTCGTGCGGCACACCGTCGGCCTGGCCGATCCGTTAACCGCAGTAGACATTCCCGTAGAGGAGCGATTGGACGACGGTTTTCCACAATCACTCGAAGAATACCTCGCGCAGTCAAGCATATGTTATCTGAAAGTCAAAGTCTCCAACCAACTGGATAACGACATCGGGCGATTGCTAACCATCGCCGCGCTAGTTGAAAAACATCGAGGCAACCACTACAGCATCACCCTCGATGGAAATGAGCAATATCACCAGGCATATGAGTTTGACCATCTGATCGAAAGCATCCACAGTCAATCCAATTTAGCCACCCTGCTGGCGAATACACTAGTCATTGAACAACCATTGGCACGAAATATTGCTTTGGACGAGAAGCAAACCGCAGGAGTCCGCCAGTTGGCCAAGACCATTCCTGTCATCATTGACGAGTCGGACGGCACATTGAACTCTTATCCAGAGGCGATTGAATTGGGATACCGGGGTGTCAGCAGCAAAAATTGCAAGGGCACCATCAAAAGCCTTCTGAACTGCGGGCTCACCTGGCTCCACAACGACCAAGGACAACGCACCGACTACGTCATGACCGGCGAAGATCTTTGCTCGGTCGGCGTGATACCGGTACAAGCCGATCTGTGCCTGGCCGCCACTCTGGGGTTAACTCACATCGAGCGCAATGGCCACCATTACCATCCGGGCCTGAACTACCTGAGCCCTGTGGAACAACAGGCTGCCCTGGCAGCGCATGGTGATTTTTATGCGTTCCAGCATGACCGTGTAGTACCCCAAGTCATCGATGGCCAATTCCAAATTGGTTCACTTCAGTGTCACGGATTCGGATTCGCAGCTCTCCCTGACATGAAATCGATGCAGTCTTCCGACCAGTGGCAATACAAGTCCCTGGGACTAGCAGCCCGTTGAAAAAATCATTTGGGCTACGAGCGGTCCAAATACGCCAACCCTGCGTCGCGGAAACTCGACGTATAAACAATATGCCTGCATTTCCGCTCCTTGGTTTGACGTATTTGGCCGCGATCTCGCCTACAAAGCACTTTATCAACAGACTGCTAGGATGAGCCAGAAAGTAAGGGGTGGATCAAAATCAAAACAATACTGGCTTGCCCAATTTGCGGCGAGCGGGCACAAATTGTCCTGCATGCATCATTCCATGCGACGCAATTAACACAAAAACATGCCCTACTGTTGGGCAAATTTGTGCAAAATCCTCCGGCCCAGGCTTGTCGAGATCAGCATCCGTAAATTTAGCCAGCGATGCCAACGTGGCAGCTCGCACCTTGTCGAACAAGTCGAGATACTCCTGCTTCGAGCAAAATTTCGATGCATCGTCCTCGCCCGCATTTTCTTTGCCGTGTTGCTCAGCAAAACCATCGGGCAACTCAGCTGCTGAGTCAGGGGCAAGCGACTCAAGTAGGTGGCATTCCGAGGCAATCAAATGCCCCAACTGCCAGGCTAAATGATTACACCCTGCTGCTGGACGCGTCATCAACTCCGCATCCGTCAGATCGCTAAAATAGGCATTTAAGACCATCGAACTCGTACTGAATGTTGCGCCAATTGCCTCTTGTGTATTCATCGCCCTGTCTCTCCAATAGATTTTCTAACGGTCCAACAACTCTGGCAACATAAGGCAACTAGGAGCCCATAGGCAAGGAGGCATCGAGTCAGACCTTGTTCTATTCAATACACGCAATGCTGGAACCTATGTTCAATACTCTATTTTATCGTTGAGCTTTCACTTTCTAGAACCATTCCAACAACAATCATTGGAAAAAAGGGGGCGAAATATTGGTAGTGTAACGTAGTTTCTGTAAAAGCTGTTTCAGCAGCAAGGGGAAAAATGGGGCGTTCGTAGTGGAACGAGCGCAGCGAGTGCAACGGAGGACGCCCCATTTTTTTGGCCGGCTTGAAAAAGT
>JBDOMT010000408.1:0-25167 GCA_039831705.1 Pirellulales bacterium
TTACAATGCTTTCTCCACTTCCCTCCCCCTCTCACCCTTCCAACCGCCTATCGTGCTCCCCGCTTCTTCCGCTGTTCTGGATGATCAATTCATCGAACGCATTCATGGTCGGCTAGTGTCACTTTACGGGAATGCAGCAGACGATTGCCTGCTAGAAATTATTGCCGCAGTCGATCGCTTTCGAAGGCAAGCACCCCAGTTACCCCCGCCTCATAACTGGGATCAGCAAGATGTGGTGCTGATTTCCTATGCCGATCAGCTGTGCCTTACCGAAGGTGACGCCAACCTAGATATCCGCGCTGGAAAACCACAGAATCCTCCTTCGCAGTCGCCGTTGGGCACGTTGGAGAATTTCTTCCGCGAGGATCAATGGGATCAGTTGATCAGCACGGTCCATCTGCTGCCCTTTTTTCCTTACTCGTCCGACGATGGCTTTTCGGTCATTGACTATCTGGCCGTCGATCCTCAAGTGGGGAGTTGGGACGACATCCATCAATTGCGACACCGGTTCCGGTTGATGTTCGATCTGGTACTCAATCATATCTCGCAACAGAGTGACTGGTTTCAATCTTATCGAGTCGGGCAGGAACCTTACTCGCAGTTTTTCATCGAAGTCGACCCGGAAACCGATCTCTCAGAAGTCACACGACCGCGCAGCCTGCCGCTGCTCACACCGGTGGAAACATCTGCCGGAACGCGGCATGTCTGGACCACTTTCAGCAGCGATCAGATCGATCTCAATTACTGCCAACCACAAGTCCTGGTGGCCATGCTCGAGATCTTGCTGGCCTACGTGGCCCACGGTGCACAAATTGTCCGGCTCGATGCGATCGCCTATCTATGGAAGGAAATCGGCACTCCTTGTGTCCATCTGCCACCTACGCATGAGGTCGTCAAGCTGATGCGCGATCTGCTTGATGGGGTAGCTCCAGGGGTCTGGTTGCTGACGGAGACCAATGTGCCCCATCGGGAAAACGTCCACTATTTTGGCCAGGGCGACGAAGCCCGTCTGGTGTACCAATTCAGCTTGCCACCCCTGCTCCTGGATGCCTTCAACCACCACGATGCGACCACCCTGATGGGATGGCTGGCCCAACTGGAACCTCCTCCCAGTGGCACCACCTATCTCAATTTTACTGCCTCCCATGACGGCATCGGCGTCCGCCCCCTGGAAGGCCTGCTGCCACCAGAGCGGATCGCTTCGCTGGTGGAAGTGGTCCGCCTCCGAGGCGGACGGGTTAGCACCCGTCGAGTCGCCGACGGCTCCAATGTGCCCTACGAGCTGAATATCGCCTACGTTGACGCGCTGGCACCCGAGCCGACTGCCCAACCTGGATCCGACGGGCAACTTGGAAACGATGGGCAACTTGGAAACGACGGGCAGTCCGACAGCGAACAAGTTGCCCGGCATGCACGCCGTTTCTTGGCCACGCAGGCCATCATGCTCGCCATCCAGGGCATCCCGGCCGTTTATTTTCACAGCATCGTCGGTAGCCGCAACGATCAGGCCGGTGCCGAATCGAGTGGACAACCACGACGAATCAATCGACAAAAGTTCTCCCCCGAACAGCTTCAAGCCCAAATTGGCCAACCCGGTAGCCTGGCTCAAGCCATCTATCGGGGCTATCGGCAACTACTTGTAGCACGGCGTCAAATTTGCGCTTTCCACCCCGAAGGCCAACAACAATCGATCAACTCTGGCAACCCGGCCTTGGTCACTTTTCTCCGCCGCAGTCCCGACGGCCAACAGACCGTACTGGTAGCCGCCAACGTAAGCGACCAGGAGCAACCACTCAATCTAAAAGCCTGCTGCCAGCAACCATTAACCCAAGACTTGATCACAGCGCAGCCAATCGCCACCAAAACCGGTACACTACACCTACTCCCCGGCCAGGCCGTATGGCTTGGGTAGACGCTAGTTGCCAGTGTATCGTTGCAGCTTAATTTTCGGATGAGCCGCAGGGCGTTAGCCCCCGGTTTTTACCGTGTAACCGGACGCTAACGCGTTTCGGCTGATTTTTTACAACCCCAATTTTTAGTTGCAACGATGCACTAGGCGCTGGTTGATGGATTGTGTACTAAAAACTAGTAACTACAGCCCGGCGCCTACATCCCATGCCCGACTTTGCCCAACATGGACCGATCACAACCATCCACGACATGGGTACGGCCCGTTCGACTGAACTGATGTCGATGCTTTCGGAGGTCACCCAAAAGTACCGCATTGGTCTGTTGCTTCCCATTACGGCCGCTGACATGCGTGCAGATCCTTTTGCCAATATCGTCCAGCAGCTGAGGCAGGTTGAGTTCATTGACACGATCGTGGTGGTCCTCAACCGTACCGAAGGTGTAGACGACTATCGAGATGCAAGCGACCGCTTGGCGCCCCTGGGCAACCGGGCTGAAATCCTCTGGACCGACGGCCCGCGCGGATCGGCCCTGCTGAAAACTTTGCAACAATCGGGTTTCGACCTTTCACGCCCCGGCAAGGGTCAGGCAGTCTGGACCGCTTTTGGCTATCTGCTGGCCGACCCCAAGCTCAAGGCATTTGTGCTGCACGACTGTGACATTGTCAATTATGACAACGATATGCTGGTACGACTCTGTCTGCCAATGGCCCACCCGAGTCTCGATTTCAACTTTTGTAAGGCCTACTACGCTCGCTGTACCGACAAGATGCATGGTCGGGTGGTACGCCTGTTGGTGGCTCCCCTGCTCCACGCTTTGATGGCGGTGTTTGGAAACGATGACTTCCTGGTGTTTCTCGACAGCTTTCGCTACCCGCTGGCGGGTGAATTTGCCATCACCTCGACTCTGGCCCGCTCCAACCGTATACCCAGTGACTGGGGTTTAGAGGTCGGAACCCTAGCCGAGGTATTCCGCAACACGTCTCCCAAGCGAGTTTGCCAAGTCGATCTGGGCCGGCTGTATGAACACAAGCATCAGCCACTCTCGCTGGAAGACCCCGAGCGGGGTCTGATGGGCATGTGCCGCGATGTATTTACCAGTATTATTCACACCCTTGCCAGCCGTGGGATGGTGTTTTCACCAGGACACTTTTTGAGCCTGCGCGCCGCTTATCTGCTCGCTGCACAAGATGCCATACGCCAATACCACTCCGACGCGTTGCTCAACAGTTTGCAATACGACCGACATGCCGAGGAGAAATCCATCGAAGGATTTGCCCGTCAAATCGCTATCACTGGTGACACGATCCAAGGTTCACCTGCCATTACACCATCGATCCCCACCTGGACCCGCGTACTCGCTGCGCTGCCAGACTTCCCCCAGCAACTGCGTGCGGCCGCAGTGGCTGATCGCGAGGAATACAGTAATTCCTCAGTACAGTAGTACAGTTGTTCAGTAGTACACTTTTCGTTGCAACCTATTGAACAAGAGGTAACCATGCGAAATCAAAGTCTGCGATTCACCATCACCTGCCCCTCGATGAAACGAGTTCTCTTGCTGGTTTGCACCTCATTCCCATTCGTGACTCCCCCAGCGGTGGCTGAGACAACAAAGCTGTCAGGCCTACCGGCAGGCCAGGTCCCTTCTCCACAGGAGCGGGAACAAGTAATTCGTGAATCGCTCAAAATACAACAGCAGTTGGGAGGTCCCTTAGACCAAAAATACAATCTGCTACAATCGATCCCCGAACGGCAACATCTTCTCGTTCCTTCAGATCACGCACCCGCACAGCCGGCTCCTCGCGACCATTCCTCGGCAAAACACCCCAAATCACGACCTTCTCCTGTGGAACTACTCCGAGAAACGGCAAGTGGGCTCGATCGGGCCGCCAACCGACTCGAAGAGTCTAATCTTTACCCGCAGGCCGACGCACTCCGAGAGATGGCTCAAAAGCTGAGGCTGGAAGCCAGAACACGACAGGCGTCTCAATCCGCAACCATGAAAACACCAAAACAGGGTGTGTAGGCTCTTTTATTCTCTTGACTTTTCGGCCGCTACCATTAGCCTAACAGGTGGGGAAGGCGCAGTGTGGGAAGAGTACGTAACTTCTGCGTATGCAGATACTTCCGGTTATTCTGGTTAGTGTGGGGGACCGGTCTGGCTTATCGGAGGTACTGGCTTATCGGAGGTACGGTACAAGTAGTACTGGCTGACGAATAGGGCCCGCTGGTGTCTGGTCAAGCCTAACTTTTGAGGTAGCCGCAGCCATTAGTACTGACAGGGCAAAGGTTTATTTGTGCGTCAACCTAAAAAGATAAGTTTGACAAAGCACTAGTGATCACTGTGGGTGATCGACAAGACGGATAATCTTTGACCACGTCAAGCGAGGTGTGGATTCGCATCCAATCGATGTGCGACTTCGCATCCAGTCGATGGGAAGCGCTGGAGTTAGGAAAAAGTGTGACTTGATTAAGTCACTGCATAGGGAACAGAGAGCTTATTCCATGGCCAATTTGGGCGAATATCTTATCAAACACGGAATCCTCGGCCCCGAACAGTTGCAGGAAGCCGAAACCGTTGCCGAACCACGTAATCTCAAACTTCAAGACGTGATCGTGCAACTCGGCTATGCCACGCCGGAACAGGTTATACAGGCTCTGGCCGAACTGCATGATTACACCTACTACGATCTGAGCAACGTACCGATCCCACCGGATGTTGTCGAACTGGTCCCCGAGTCCGTCGCCCGTGAAAATGCAGTCATCCCCTTCTCTGAAGAAGAGGGCAAACTCCTGGTGCTGGTCAGTGACCCGCTCGACTTTGAAACGTTCGACAAATTGGCGTTTATTCTCAATCGAAAAGTCGATATTGGATTGGCGACCAGGGAAAGTATCCTGGAAGCGATCAACCGCAATTACGGCCAGGCAGAAGGCGAAAGTGCCGACTCGATGCTGCAGGAGTTTACCGACACGGCTATCGACTTTACCGAGACTGAAGACGACAGTCTGGATGGAGGTGACGACGAAGGCACGGTGGACGAATCGAGCGCTCCCATTGTCCGCCTGGTGCAATTGATGATTACCGAAGCGGTTCAACTGCGGGCTTCGGATATCCATGTCGAGCCGTTCGAAGATCGGGTACGTATTCGCTACCGCATCGACGGCGTATTGATCGAGCGGGATAGTCCTCCGCGACGTCTGCTCTCCGCCCTGCTCTCGCGTATTAAAATTCTCTCCCGGATGGACATCGCCGAACGCCGTCGCACCCAGGATGGTCGAATTAAAATTACCGCCGGTGGTAAAGAGCTCGACTTGCGTGTCAGCATGTTGCCCACCAACCACGGACAGTCGTGCGTGATGCGGTTGCTGGATAAAGACAATATCAAGGTCGGGGTGCGACAATTGGGCCTGTCGGATTATGACTTCAAACGATTTAACAACCTGATTCGCCGCCCCAACGGTATTTTGCTAGTGACCGGCCCCACCGGTTCGGGCAAAACAACGACCCTCTATGCGGCCATGAATGAACTGAACCGGCCCGACCGAAAAATCATTACTGCCGAGGATCCGGTCGAATACTACTTGCCCGGGATCAACCAGGTTGAAGTGCGACACAATATCGGTCTTGATTTCGCCCTGATCATTCGCTCCATGCTGCGGCAGGCGCCCAATATCATTCTGGTGGGCGAAATGCGAGATCACGAAACCGCTTCGATGGGCATTCAAGCGTCGCTCACCGGTCACCTCGTTTTCAGCACTCTGCACACCAACGATGCGCCTGGCGCGGTCACCCGAATGGTCGACATGGGAGTTCCCGCCTACCTGGTCGCCGGCAGTGTCATTGGAGTATTGGCCCAACGACTGGTCCGTGTGAATTGCGTCAAATGCAAACAACCCCACTTTCCCACCGATGCAGAACTAGAAAACGCCGGCATCACCCCAGAGCAGGCAGGCAGCGCTTCATTCATGAAGGGAGCCGGATGTTCGCACTGCGGTGACAAGGGCTATCGGGGTCGGCTGGGAATATTCGAACTGATGACCATGAATTCCAAAGTCCGCGAACTCTCCTTTGCCGGAGCCTCGACCGTCGATATACGTAAAGCGGCAATTAAGCAGGGCATGACCACACTGTACGGCGATGGCATCCGCAAAGTCCTGGAGGGAACGACCACCTTGGAAGAGGTTTTCCGAGTTTCCAAGCAAGAGGAAAAATAAGCGATTATGGGTACTATCCTTATCGACAAACTGCTGGCCGCGCAAGTGAAGCAGGGTGCGAGCGATTTGCATATCACCGTGGGCCAACCACCGGTGCTGCGTCTGCATGGCCGCTTGCAGAAACTCAAGACCAAGGTCCTCGAATCGGCAGACACCATGGGGTTGATGAAGAGCATCACCCCTGATCGGTGCCAGCAGGAATTCCAGGAAACAGGCAGTACCGACTTTGGTTTTGCCTTTGGCGATCAGGCCCGTTTTCGTGTTTCGGTTTTCCGGCAAAAGGGCAATGTGGCGATTGTGCTGCGTCAAATACCGCTCGACTTGTTGTCGATGGAAGATCTTGGCTTACCGGAAATTTTCAAAGATCTGATCATGCGGCCCCGGGGCTTGATTCTCGTGACCGGCCCCACCGGATCGGGCAAGACTACGTCGCTGGCGGCGATGGTCGACTACATCAACGACACCGTCGATCACCACATTATCACCGTGGAAGACCCAATTGAGTTTTACCACAACCATAAAAAATCGACGATCAACCAGCGCGAGGTGGGAACCGACGTGACCACATTCGCTGAAGCGATTCGCCGGGCGTTGCGACAAGATCCCGACGTGATCCTAGTGGGCGAATTGCGCGACCTGGAAACGATCGAAGCAGCCATCACGGCTGCGGAAACGGGCCACATCGTTTTTGGGACATTGCATACCTCCAGTGCTGCGGGCACCATCAACCGGGTCATCGACGTTTTCCCGACTAACCAGCAGGACATGATCCGCACGCAGTTGGCTACCGCTATCATCGGCATCCTCGCCCAGCAATTGATCCCACGGATCGGTGGTGGTCGAGTGGCCGCTTTTGAAACACTGATCGTCACCCCCGGCATCGCCAACCTGATTCGCGAAAACAAAGTCTTCCGCATTAACTCGGCCATCCAGACCGGCACCAAGCATGGCATGCAGTTGTTGGACGACCACCTGTTCCATCTTTGGCGGAAAGAAATCGGCGCCAAGGAGCACACAATCGCCAAGGCAAACTATCCCGAGGAGTTGGCCAGGCGGATTGCCGCCGCCGAACGGGGCGTATTTGACGAACAACCTGATGATGAAAGTGTGTAGCACGGAAGAGCAAACGATGAAGCACTATAGTCGTAGAGCGCAAGAGGGCGGGGTCTGGCTCAATTTTCGGCCAACCGGCTCTCACAAACTATTCGACGCGCAAGCCGAAAACTTGTACCTGACCCCTTCAACACGAGCAACGAATGAATCACTTAACACTCAATGACACCTGGGCATGTAAGGACAACCTGGGCATGTAGAGCCTGGCATGAAGGGGCAGCCTGGCATGAAGGGGTCAGGTACCTTTTTTCGCCTGTGAACCAACTTAATGGATGATCCTGTAAACGAGCGAAAAAAAGTGCCAGACCCCGCCCTCCTGATCTCAACCCTTTTTTTACTGTAACACTGTAACTCTAAAGTACTAAAATGGCTTTACGTCGTATAGGACAAATACTGGTCGACCTTGGATACGTATCCGACGAACAGCTTGAGCTGTTGGTTGACGAACAGAAGCAGCGTCCGGACCAGTTGTTCGGCCGGGTTGCAATGGACATGGGACTGATCAACGACGATCAGCTCGCGCAAGCGTTGGCGGAACAAATGTCGCTGCGCGCCGTCACCCTGGGCGACCTGACCATCGAGCCCGAAGTGCTTGAGCAAGTCACCGAACCGATGGCGCAGATGTACCGTGTTATCCCGGTCGAGTTTGAGCACGACACCCTCACCGTGGCCATGTGCGACCCGCAGAACCTGGGCACCTTAGACGAGTTGCGGACCTTTTTAGGCTACAACATCCGCGTGGTGGTGGCCACCGAACCGGCAATCGTCGCCGCCTTGGATCGCTATTACGGTGAAACCACCGAAAGTGTGGAAAGTCTTGTCACCGACATGGAAAACGATAAGGAACTGGCTGCAGCCGCGGCCGCGGCTGCCGGAGGCTCTATCGATTTAACCAGTGTCGAAGCCCTGGCCGACAGTGCTCCGGTGCGCAAGTTGCTGAACATGGTCCTGTTGATGGCCATCAAAGATCACGCCAGCGATTTGCATTTTGAACCATTCGAAGATGAGTTTCGCATCCGTATCAAGGCGGACGGCGTACTGTACGAAATGGTACCCCCGCCACGCCATCTGGCATTTGCAATTACCACTCGCATCAAGGTGATGGCCGATCTGGACATCGCCGAACGGCGCATGCCTCAGGATGGTCGCATCGAGTTGACCGTGGGTGGGCATCCAGTTGATTTACGAGTCAGTGTATTGCCGACCATGTTTGGCGAGAGTGTGGTCATGCGAGTGCTCGACCGCTCCGTGGTGTCACTCGATCTGGCCAATGTCGGCATGAATGACGAGTTGATGGCCCAATTCCGTACAGCCATCAATAAACCCAATGGCATTGTCCTGGTTACCGGTCCTACCGGGTCGGGAAAGACCACCACTCTGTACTCGGCCTTGAACGAACTCAACACGATCGAAGATAAGCTGATCACCACCGAGGAACCGGTGGAATACGATATGGATGGCATTATCCAAGTGCCCATCGATGCATCCATCGGCAATACCTTTGCCAACTGCCTGCGGGCCATTCTGCGACAAGATCCTGATAAAATTCTGGTCGGCGAAATCCGCGACCTGGAGACATCGGAAATTGCCATCCAGGCATCCCTTACCGGCCACATGGTCTTCAGCACCCTGCACACCAATGATGCGCCCAGCACCATCACCCGTTTGAGAGACATGGGGGTTCCCACCTTTATGATCGCCGCTACGGTAGAGGTGATTTTGGCCCAACGTCTGGTCCGCAGGGTCTGCACCCAATGCAGCGAGCCTTATACCCCCTCTCGAGAAATACTCGAGGATCTGGAGCTTACGGCTGACGATATTCGGGGAAAGCAATTTTTTCGTGGCGCTGGCTGCGAAGCATGCAATAATACAGGCTACAAAGGCCGCCTTGGTTTGTTCGAACTAATGATCATGTCGGACAAGCTACGCGACATGATTATGAAGGATGCCACCACCGATGACCTCCGTGAGGAAGCGCGTGTCGGTGGCATGCTCACCCTGCGAGACGTCGGCATGGTCGCCTGCTACGCAGGTACCACCACGGCCGAAGAAGTCATACGGGAAACAATAATCGACTAATAAAAAGAGAAGTAAAAAAACCTACCGCCTATCCCCCTGAACCCTGACCCTCCGAACCCTGACCTCTGACCTCTTTCTACTACCATGCCCACATTCCAATTTGAAGCGATGGATTCGACCGGCGCGGAGATCAAGGATGTGATCGATGCAGCTACCGAAGAGGATGCGCAAGCAACCATTCGGCAGATGGGGTACTTCGTCACCAAGATCTCCGTAAAGAAGACACGCAAAAAGTCTCAACAGACGGGTGGTGGTGGTGGCAAGAAACGGGGTTTTGTCTTTGGCGGAGTTCCCTCCAGGGAACTCAGTGCGTTTACCCGTCAGTTGTCGATTCTTCAAGACGCCGGCTTACCCATTCTTCGGAGTCTGAGGATCATGGCCGACCAGGCCAGGCCAGGCCGGCTCAAATATTCATTGGAAGACACCTGCGAAGCGATTGAAGGGGGCGACACGCTCTCCGAAGCCATGGGCAAATGCCCCAAGTGCTTCAACCGACTCTACGTCAACATGATCAAGGCGGGCGAAGCGGGCGGTGCCCTGGAAGTAATTCTGCAGCGACTGGCCGAATTCCAGGAACGGGCCGAAGCACTCAAACGCAAAGTCAAAGGGGCAATGATTTACCCCGTGGTGGTCATCACAGTGGCAGTCGGCATTTTGACCTTCATCATGATCTGGATCGTCCCTTCCTTCCAAAGCATCTTCGATGACTTCGAACTGGATTTGCCCATTTTAACCGTTTATCTGATCGCCTTTTCCCAGTGGTGCGTCGATTATTGGTACCTGATTCCCGGCATCCCTGTGATGATCTGGCTAACAATCAAACTCATTCGCAAATTCAAAGTGGGCCGTTTTGGCTGGGACCAATTTATTATCAAAGTGCCCATTTTCGGCAACTTGATCGAAAAGAACATCATGGCCCGCACCTCGCGGACGCTGGGCACCCTAATTTCCAGCGGCGTACCCATCCTCGAGGCACTCACGATCACACGTGAAACCAGCGGCAATGCGATCTTTGAAAGACTGTACGGCCGCGTTTCGGAACGGATTCGCGAGGGCGATGCCATGGCCGAACCGATGAAAGATTATTCGCGTTTGAGTTTTCATCCTGTGGCCGCCTTTTTCTGGGTTACCTTCATCCCTGGCATTGGCCTGTTGATCTACATGCTCAAATACCGCCAACGGATCGTCGACGACATCGTCGTCAACATGGTCGACGTCGGCGAAGAAACGGGCGAACTGGATACCATGCTCTACAAAGTGGCCGACACCTACGACGACGAAGTGGCCGTACTCACCGATGGCCTGACCAAGCTGATGGAACCTCTGCTCATCATCTTCCTCGGCGGCGCCGTCGGCTTCATCGTCATCGCCCTGTTCGTACCGCTGGTCGACCTGATCAATGGATTGACCGGGTAGCCTGTACTAGTAGGATCAAAGCACCAAAGACGTACCGCGCAAGAAGGCGGGGTCTGGTACAATTTTCGGCCAATTGAGCAACCAAGCTAATCGACATGCAGGCCGTAAACGATCTCCCAGAGTAGGGAGGATCTTGGAGCTCTTGGCGTCTTTGTGAGAGGAAATCTGGATTTGAGTGGAGTGTTACCATCTTTCGTTCTTTTCGCTCTTCAAAACCCGTACAACATCTCCCCCATTACCTGTTTAATTTTGCTACATTGGGGCAAGGCCCGCGGCCCGGGTGCGGGCAGAAATTGTCTCAGAAGGGGAATAATGGGCACAAACTGGCCATAACCGGTTAAAACGGGCCAGAAAGCTGCCTCTCTGACCGTTGCGCACGGGATTTGCGTAGTTAAACTAGATAGATAGGAATCAGGAGAATACCCGTATGCAAATGTATCAAATTGAGACCAGGGAAATGAAAGCGGAAACGAACCAAAACGGAAGGCGGAAAACGGAAGGTCGATCGATCTGTGTAGAGGTTACGTCGATGAAGGGATCAGGTCCAAGTTTTCGGCTTGCACACCTATCGGATAAAACACTCAATGGGCCGAAAATTGGACCAGACCCCGCCCTCCTGAAGCCTGCGCGATTTGCACCTCGCTCCGCATTTACTTTGACTGAGCTGTTGGTGGTCATCACGATCATCGCCATCCTCACCAGCCTGATCACCGTCGCCGCAGTCAACGCCTTGCGAACCGCCAAGCAGGCCCGGATCACGATGGAGATGCAGCAGATCTCCAACGCACTGGAAAACTTCAAGAATAACTATGGGTCGTATCCGCCGAATGTGTTTCCCTTGGGGAGTCTGAATACGAATCAGCAAAAGAAGACGGCTGCACAGGATTTGCAGCGGTTCATGAAAAAAGCTTTTTCGCGTAGCACCGAATTTCAAATCAACATGAGTGGGGCCGCACCACAGCGAAATGGCACGTTTGCTAACGATAATCTCTACCCAATATTGAATACCGGGCTTAGTCCTGCCGAAGCGCTCGTGTTTTGGCTACAGGGATTCAGCCAAGATGTCCGTCGGCCATTGACTGGAACCGATCTGGTTAATCCCACCAATGTGAACGACCCAGTAACTTTCGATGTTCGGCAGCCTCTGTTTGAATTCGATCAATCACGCATCAAGCCCAGTTTAGATGAAAGTGGCAATCCACGTTTTGTCACCTTGAACCGGGCACTTCCCGCAGCTACGGAAGTACGAATCCCCCTTTACCAGTACTTCCCTCCAGGTAGCGAGCAGCCTTTGGCTTATTTCGATGTATCTCGTAGAACCCCATCACAAGTTGCTACGACTTATCCAACAGGTGAATTCTTTTTCAATCCAACTGGCAGCGACATGGTCGTGGCTATGAAAAAAACCAAAGCTAGTGCAAGTACGAACCCCACCAATCTGCTGGACAATTTCGAATATGTCGAACAGGGAAAATTTCAACTTCTCCATTGCGGCTTGGATGACATCTGGGGAATGTTTGCGCTCAACAGCCAACTCAACCTCAGCAATGCACCCCAGCTCATATTTCCCGATGGCCCTTTCATCGGTGACATTGGCGATACGTTAACCAGTTACACCACTGGAACGCTGGAGGAAGCACAGGAATGAGAGATTGGAAAGCGGAAAGCGGAAAGTGGAAAGCAGATGAGGGCTGGCCAGCCAAAGAGGCCCGCTCATGGCTGGCGGTACGTCGTCCCATTACATTCCGCAATCCGCATTCCGCATTCCGCATTGGTTTCACTCTGGTTGAACTGTTGGTCACCATGGTCATCCTGGCGATCCTCGGCACGGCGATCCTCGGTGCATCGCGGGTGGCAATGGAAGGGGCTCGCAAGGCCCGGACCAAAACGACCATTACCAAGCTCCACACGCTGTTGATGGAACGGTATGAGTCGTATCAGACCCGACGGGTGAATATTAATACGGCCGCACTCACCCCAGGCCAATTGAATAACGGCCCTTTTATGGCTGACGTGCGACTGTTAGGCCGGCGCGAACAGATGAAACTCGAAATGCCCGATCGGTGGAGTGATGTACTGGGTATTGGAGTTCCGGATGCGAATCCTCAAGGAGTACCGGTTCAAGCACCGGTTATTCTGCAAACTCGCCCCTCTTTGACCAGTGCCTATCTCCGTCGTTACTTTGCTCTGCGAACTAACGATGGTAGCCAATTGACTGGAAAGCTTATCCGATTAAACCAAGGGGCAGAATGTCTCTATATGACCATCATGCTGGCGACAGGTGACGGGGAAGCCCGTAATCTGTTCAGTCAACAAGACATCGGTGATACCGATGGCGATGGAGCGCTCGAATTTTTAGACGGATGGGGCAGAGCCATAAGCTTCTTGAGATGGCCTGCCGGGTTCGTTTCAGACTTACAGCCATTGGATACTGCGGGCAATCGAACTCCCGATGCGGATCACGACCCGTTCGACCCATTTCGCAGAGACCAGCAGGGAGTTTTCAGACCAAACCTGAATTCCTACCCAAACTTTATCAAATTCCACATCACCCTCATACAAGATCGAAACAACGACTCAACTAATCCTCTCTCGGCTTACCGACTTTTTCCGCTAATCTACTCGTCAGGACCCGATGGAATCTCAGACATCCATTCCAACCCTCCCTATCGGGTCATGTTCGATCCGTATGTTGTTACTCCCAGTGATGAGCAAATTGGTACCCAAGTCGATGATGCAAGTGATGGCCAGGACAATTTTCTCGACAATATCCACAATCATTTGATGGACAATAAATAATAAACGACAACCAACCTGACTACGCAACTTATGATCTATCCAGTGGCAAAACACGAAAGCAGAAAGCGGAAAGCGGAAAGCAGACCCGTTGACTGCCTCGCGCCTCGACCCGCCTTGACGCTGGTCGAACTGCTAGTGGTTATCGTCATTCTGGTGACACTCGTGGCTGGAGTCATTCCGCTGCTGTCTCCCAATAACGACACACGTAAAATCCGCGAAGCTTCGCGCGGCTTACAAGCCTATATCAACTCAACGCAGGCCGAGGCAGCGCGCACGGGCCGCCCGCATGGCATTGGCTTTCGGGAATCTCCCAGCGGCGACGGCATGGCGTTGGAAGTATTCCGCATGGAAGTGCCTCAGGCATTTGCTGGTTTCAGTGAGGCTTCACGAGTCTTGGTAGAAACGACATCGAATACCTACTCGGGCAACATTGCACGCTACTCGGGATTCCCCTTGTTTAAGGTGAATTTTGGTAATGCTACCTCTGGTGGAGTCGAGCCGTTGCCGCCTGGCATGTTCAAACCGTTTGATATGGTCAATGTTGCGGGTAATAAGTTTTTAATTGTAGACAGTCCCAACAACATCGACCCAAGTAACGATAAACTGTTTGAATATGGAGTGGTCCCCAATACGATCAAATATTTCGGTGAACCCAATGGTGACCAAAACAAACAAGTAAGCGACCTGGAGTGCGTCTGGGTCAATGCTTCCGGTCAACTACCACCGCAAGGAGTTCAATCTTATCGCATCATCCGCCAACCGCTCACTTCCTCCGCATCGCCCTTTGTCTTACCCGCCGGAATCGCCATCGACATGCAGGGTTCGATGCAAGAGGGAGACGTGACGACCTTCTACGCTTCAGCAAACACCACACCCGATGCCGTGAACATACTCTTCTCTCCCGCAGGTCATGTCAGCAGCGTCCTGTTCAATGGCAATGAACTCACCAACGTCTCGCGGATCATACTACTGCTGGGCCGAGTGGAAAATGGCAACTTGCAACCGGTCGACTACGACTTCACCGGAGTGGTGACCAACGATCAATTGGAACAGCAACGCGAAAAAGTCAACTGGCTCAGTCTGGACAGCCGCTGGATTTCCATAGCAGCCCGATCCGGTCGGGCCATTGTCAGTGATAATGCGTTCGTCGATCCACGCACCTACACTGACATCAACGGGAATACCGATCTGGATGGAGACGGCAATGACATTGTGCTCGACCCCAAAGACCAAATCGAAGCAGCCCATGAGATTGCCCATGAAATGAAGCGAGGAGGGGGAAGATGAGAAAGCCAAAGCGGAAAGCGGAAAGCATCGCTCCATGTGCTGCATGCCGAGGAAGGGGTCAGGAACCTTTTTCGGAGCAAGCGACAGAGAGTAGCGGCACAGCCTGGCCGAAAAAGGTTCCAGACCCCGCCCTCCTGCTGGTAGCACGATGTGTAGTGGGTAGACGACATGGTATTTCCCTGATCGAGGTGTTGGTCTCGTTGTTTGTGATGCTGTTCGGCTTGATGGGTGTAGCGGCTCTGTTTCCGGTGGGCAATTTTTACGCTCAGAAGGGTGAAAAATTCGACTTGGGCGCAACTCTGGGACTTACCGCATTGGATGAATTGCAAACCCGGGGAATGTTGCGACCGGAAAAATGGCTGTATGCGAACGATCCAGCTTTTGGTTTAACTGCTCCATATCCTTTTATTCAATCCTCCGGATCTAGCGCAGGACAGTTTACCGTACCAACCAACTCAACAGTGCATACGGGCCATGCATTTGTGATCGATCCACGAGGGGCATCTGCCTTTTTGCCGGCCCCAATAAATCTAGATATTTTCCCCTATCACGATGCAGATCCAAATTCCGCACAAACGATCCTGCAAAATTATTGGAATCCTAATGCTAACAATAATCTTCCCAATAGTTTTATGAGCATATCTGGCGAGCGTTGGCCAATTCGCCGCCTGACTTTAGATATTAATCCGGATCCAAGCACACTCACACTCATGACCAGCCCTTTGGCTGAGATGATCTTCACGCTCCGCGACGACCTGGTAAGCGAGCAACCCGAGGAAGACGACCATCCGGCCATTCAGCGCTGGGAAGTCAACGACCAAGGCACCCCAGCTAAAAACGACGACACCCTGTTGTCCCGGCAGTTCCAGGGCAACTACACATGGCTCGCTTCGATTGTGCCTACCAGCAACGCTGCGCTGCCAGGTTTGCAACCGGCTAATCCAGGTTATGGCCAGTACGACTACGATGTGTCAGTCGTCGTCTTTCGTAAGCGCGACATCACTCCATCCGCAGAATCAGAACGACTGGTCGATGCGAGGATGCTCCCTGGTGGTGAAATTGAAATGTTTATTGAAGGCAACAATATTGCCGCCAATCTCGATCCCGCCTTCAAGGATATCCGCTCCGGTGACTGGATTGCCGTGATGGGTGTCCACCAAACCACCGGTGTATTCTTGATGAAATGGTACCGGATGTTGTCCATGGATCGTGAGACTAGTAAGAACACTTTAACCGGACCTACCAACGGACAATACATGCGCCGAGCCATGCTGGCCGGACCTGACTGGCCAATCAACTCCATGAACAACTTGAAAGTAGCCCTGCTCCCCGGAGCGATCAGCGTGGTCACCAAACCGATGAAAATGGAATCCGAGTCATTGTGGGGGAGTAATTGAATAGGCGCTAGTTGTTAGTTGCTAGGCGCTAGTTGTAAAAAAAGAAACGTAAAACTATCAGCTTACAAAAGCAGCGTGAACAGGGGGCTGAGCACGCACCGGAGTCAGAGCAATCATGAATACAAACAACCAAAACCATCATCACTTCCAACTCACACCTCGCGCCTCGCGCCTCGTGCCTCGCCGTGGCATTCTGCTCCTAATCGTCTTGAGCATGCTGGTTTTGTTCCTAATGCTCGGCACGGCGTTTGTCATTACTGCCAAGCAGTCAAGCCAGGCTGCTCGTTCGTTGTCCCGAGCGTACGAGGCCGCCGCTTCACCGATGCGTCAGGACGATTTGCTGAATGAAGTGTTTGGCCAATTGCTACGGGATACTAACAATCAAAACTCGGCGCTACGTTATCACAGTTTGCTACGCGATCTGTATGGGAACGATGGCTTTACCGTTCGAATCGACCCTACTTTGGTGCTTTGGCCCGGGACGGGCGATTATAAGGGAGCCACCGGTGGACAGATTCTCCAACTTGGAGTCGTACTAGACTCTGAACGCTGGTCCGATGGCACCCCAACCGCCGCACCACCATTAGGCCGTCGGCTGAGCACTACCGAGGGTCAATATAACGGCTTAGTGCTAACCGTATTGGAAGGGAAAGCACGTGGTGCTAGTGCACGGATTATTCGTCATCATGTCGATTTTACAACAGGACTACCACAATTTCTGGTGATGGCATTCAAACAGGCCGACGGCAGCCCGTTGCCAGAAATAGCAACCGATTTACAGAAAACATTTACAAAAAATACGAGTACGAATACCGGTATCCTGGTTGCAATCAACGGCCGGCCCTTCAATGGCACCGGAGTTGGCTACGATCTCAAACCTGCTGCTCCCGTCGCACCAGCGGTCACCTCAGCTTTGCTCACTAGCGCCGAACAAGTTGCTGGAATTTTACGACCTCTGGCTCTCATGCCCAATCCCGTGTTCGTAAACAGTGACAACATTCTTGATAATGACTATTTGACCCAGCAAGAGCTTAGTGCACCTGGCATAACTCCACAGATTATTAGTGCTCGGAAAGCCGCATTGGGTCTGGCCGGCCCCGGCGGCAGTGACGAGTCGTACGAAGCAGTTGACTACCAGAATATATTTTTGGGGCTGATGCCTGCCAATCCTATTGAATCCACCGCTTTTGGTTCGGGCAGTCTGCAGGGAACGTCTGCCGGTACTGGCCCAAAACCGATGGTCCCGATTCCATCGTTCCATCGACCTGCCCTACTGAACTTTTGGAATAGTCAACTTGGCAGCCTGGCAACGGACCCTTCCATGCTACGGAAAGTACTATTGCGTCCCAGTTGGTTTGATCATCCTAACTTCACTGGCAGTAACCCCAACCTGGCCGGTTATGTTTTCGCATTCAATGCGGCCTTAGCTAGTGGGAACTCAACGAACCTGCAAACCAATGCAAATGCTTTGCTCGATCAGATGATCTACGGCCCCTGGGACGTCGACAACGACAACGACGGGGTGCGCGACAGCATCTGGGTTGACTTCGGTGCCCCGGTAATCCAACGGCCAGACGGCACCATGGTGAAACCGTTGGCAGCCATTCTCTGTATCGACATGGATGGACGGTTGAATCTCAATGCGCATGGATCACGCCAGCTGGCAGGCATGGAGGGCTTACCTCAACCACCTCTATCAAGCACTTTCAATGATTTGGCAGTTCAAACAGGTGGTACCGCACCCCAATTCAACAGTCTGCCACGCGGTCAAGGTTACGGCCCGGCGGAGATCAGCTTACTTTCCTTGCTGCCACAAAAAACTTTTCAACAGTTACTCGAAGGATTTGCCAATACTGCGGGACGTTTCGGCAAACGCAAATTTCCAGGTAGGCAAGCCATCGATCCACGAACGTGGCTCAAACTACGAAGTCTGCCACAATGGTTCAGCAATACCACCATGACAGAATTCTCCACGCCTCCCGATCTCATCGGACGCTATGCACAAGGACTGAACAATTTCGGCCAGCCGCTCTACGAAGCTTCATCCGACAACGTTCGCCCGATGAATGAAAATCTGCCCTATGCAATCGACCTGTTATCTCCCAGCAATGTGAGTGACGACATGCCTTTCACACTGGGCGAATTGGAGCGTCTCCTCAGGGCTTTCGATTTCGATTCCGGATCTTTGCCATCGAGACTTTGGGAATTTGCCAAGGCATTCAATCCACTCAAACGAACCGAGGCGACACCAGTTGATCGCAATCGTAATGCTGCCGTCGCCAGGCGAATTGCCACCACCGATAGCTGGGATTTGCCCGTTCCTAACTTTGAGGCGCCCTCCTGGGTACTCAATGGACCCGATAACAAGGCGGCAACGATGGCTGATAATTTTGAATTTCTCATGGGCAGACCTCCCGTGAATATTACCCTGAAGGATATCCTTGACTACCGGATCCGTCTTGCGGAAAACTGGACTAGTAGCACTGTTCAACCCATCCAAGTCAATCAGCGCATTGCTCAACTCCTGTCCATCGATCATCGTAACGGCCTACGGATGGACATTAATCGGCCGCTAGGGAATGGTCGAGACGATCAGGAAAATAGTGCCGTGGGTACCCTAGGAAAAGGAGTGGTGGACGAACCCCTTGAGGTCGGCGAAATTAACAATTCGACTTGGAGAACCGGCGCTGTTGCAGTCCAGCCAGGCGACCCTATCGAAAAATTTCAACAAGCCAATTTTAATTATCCGTACGACGAGGTTGATGACGGTAGCGGTAATGGCACCACTACACTCGTACCGACAGATCCACGCCACCTGATGGCTCGATATCTCTACGTGCTAGCAATGACGTTAGTCGATCCGTTTGACCCATCAACCACCGAAGGCAAAGCAAAAGTTCGTCAATTGGCCCAATGGGCGATCAATGTCGTCGACTTCCGTGATCCCGACTCGATCATGTCAGCGTTTGAATACGACATCAATCCATTCGATGGCTGGGATGTGGATGGTAATGCTAACCATACTTTGGGCCCCAACAACACCAACGATGGCGGCACAGGAGACGATGATAAAGCGGTTGATCGTGATGTGGTTTGGGGCTGCGAACGGCCGGAGCTATTGATCACCGAAACGATCGCCTGGCACGATCTACGCACTGAGGACTTGGCGAATGAAGATCCAGCCATCGATCCGGACACGGACGAATTACAGGATGCCGCGGGTTCCTCAGATCCGCTGAATGAGCCCAATGGTGAATTCGACCAACTGCGACAGCCACGTGGCGCTTTCTTTTTAGAACTCTACAATCCGTGGCCCACCAATCCGGCTGCCAATGCCGACATTCATGACAAATCCACGATGCCAGGTGTGGATCTGGGCGTTAACCTTGCTGCCGTAGACGCGTTTACCAAACAGTCCCCGGTCTGGCGTTTGGTGGTCTACAAAGATGGCGGGCTTGATCGCGATCCGGATGATCCCGACCCCAATTTTCAACCTACGGCTATCGATCGAAGTGTCTACTTCACGGATTTTGATCCCCAAGACATCAATCCTCAATGGGGCGACGATGGTGTCGCTTTCTACAAAGATCCAGAACATAATTTCAACATCCAATCGGTAAGACCAGGCCGCTACATGGTGATAGGTTCAGGCGACGAAACTTCATCTGGCAAATTCACTTCACCGTTAGGCGACCTGGATCCGACTGAAAATGGAACCATCCTGCGACGAGTTGAGTTGGAACCGAGCAATAGCAGTACGCCATTACGTTACGTGGAACCCCTGGCCTCACTACCTGACCTCATTCCCCCCGCTGATCCAGATCCACTCGATGCGCGGCGCACATCGATGTGTGATGTGGCTGTGATTGACATGACTTCCAGCAGCCAACGCCGCCTGACCCTTTCTGAACCCGCCAAAGGCTACCCGCTACGTGTTGGCAATGTCGAATGGGCTCAGCCCCAGCCAAATCAAGAAGGCCTCTATTATCTCGGTGGTGATACCAATAAACCCAAGCCTGTCGACATTCCATTGGACTTGGATCGAACGGATGGTGAAACACGACTGGTGGAACCAGGGACTGTGGAAAATTTCAGTTGGATCTATCTACAACGTTTGGCCAATCCGCTGCTGCCCTGGAATCCGGAGGCAGGCAAACCGGGGCATGACCCGAACAAAATGTTCAATCCTTACCGTACCGTGGATGCCACTTCAGCGAATGTCACCGTATTCAACGGACGGGAGTTCACCGCAGCTCCCAATGCTCCAGCCGGACCCGAATTTGCCAGCTTGGAACGTGGCAGCATGAACAGCATGAAAAATCCTGGCACTGACACGTCGAACGAAGGCAACCTGTGGAGCATGGAAAATCCTGGCTTGCGTCAAAAGAAAAAGCAACAAACTGACAAAACCCATATTTTCAAGGAAATTCCAGAAATGACCCTCGGTTTTTTGAACAAATCGTTCGAGGAACCTACGAATTTGGACCAAATGACACCGAAAATGCCGTTCCCCTGGCTCACTTGGAACAATCGACCCTTTGTCAGCCAGATGGAATTGTTGCAGGTACCCGCGGTGCGATCGTCCCAACTGCTCAAAGCGTTCTCCATGAAGTCGGCAGGCGCAGTCGACGAAAAATATTCGGGATCGACCACCAAGTATCCGAACCTACCCAACCTGGAAACGGACGGACTTTTCGGACATCTGCAAAACTTCTTCCGCGACAAGTCGACCGGTAATCAAGGCATCGCCGGCCTGTACCGCATGCTGGAATATTTGCATGTCCCCAGCCGCTACGCGGGGACCGAAACATGGCTCAACCCGTCTACGTTCGGTAGTGGCGGTAGCCTTCTAACCGATCCCAACGATCCACGAGCAATGTTGCAACCACCGTTCAATCATATCTCAAACTACCGCGATCCTGGTCGGATCAATCTTAATACCATCCATGCCTCGCAGGTGCTCGATGGATTGTTCCATCGCGATCTGGGTGGGACCTTGGTGAAACACCCGGGGCCTGATTGGGCAGAACTTGTTAATTCGAGGCGCGGCTACATGGGCACTGGCATGCTTAAGCTCGATGCCCTTTCACCAACCTTCTTTGCCAATCCGTTCCGGTCACCCGATGCAAGTAACTTGGTACCTATCGACTCCATGCTACGAACCGGCCTGGACTGTACCTTGTTACGTACGATAGATGGTACATCTGGCAATACTGCGACATCAAAGGGCCAGCCGTTATTTGCAGCAGACACTTTCGGCTCCGGCAATGAATACCGCGACTCGGATCGCAACAGTTACTACCGCTACCAACCTCTCACCCGGTTGGCAAACCTTACTACGAGCCGCTCGAATGTGTTTGCGGTTTGGGTAACGGTAGGTTTTTTTGAAGTGGAGGATGTGCCCAATTGGAACAGTTTGAGCGATCCCGAAAAAGGGCGATATGACGGCAATCCGTCTCTCTACAACCGTGTCTACCCCAACGGTTACACTTTCGGCCGAGAGGCCGGCAGTGAAACGGGTGACACCCGGCGACTACGGGGATTTTCGATTATCGATCGGACGATTCCGGTCGCATTCGAGCCGGGTCAGGAACACAACAGCCGCAAGGCGGTTCGATTGCGACGAAGGATCGAGTAAAAAGGCTGAAATGGGAACCCGACAGGGCTTAATCTCCCCTCTATGTGCACAAAATGTTTGACAGCTGGAGAATGAGTGAAAATGATGGAAAGATAGGCATCTGTAGGTTTTCAGGGATTTTGCAGGTGGTGTGACGACGTAATTTTCAGGAACAAGCGACCATACTTTGACGAGGCATTCGTAATGCGTAATGTATTTTCCATCTTCTTTTCTCCTCTCTCCCTACTAGCCGTGGCGGCTGCGCTGCTTTTACCAGCCTCCCTGGTCATGGCTGATATTAGTACCGAGGGGGATGTAACACCTGACCCATTTCCAACTGTCGATCCTACAACCGATCCATTGATCGCCGGTGATGTGATTGTCGGCGATACGTCTGTGGGGACGTTAACGGTTCAATCTCCTGCGTTTACTGGTCCATTGAACTCCACCAGCGGCATCATTGGCAACACCGTCACTGGAATCGGCCTGGCTAAGGTTTTTCAATTTGCCGGAGATCAGTCGGAATGGTCGGTCGACACCTTTCTGACCGTAGGCCTGGAGGGTCAAGGCTTCCTAGAAATTACCGGGGGTGGCAAAGTACTTACCGGCTTAGGCACACCCGATACGGAAGAGGAACCGCCCACTCCATTCGATGACACAGATGCAATCCTGGGCGAGGTTGCTGGTGGGCAAGGATTTGTAACCGTCAGTGGTTTCGCCTCGCAGTTTTTCACTACCAATGAGCTTGACATTGGGCTGCAGGGCTACGGTTACCTTGAGGTACTCGACCGCGGCTATCTATCTACAACATTTGCCTTTATTGGGAAAGAAACCGATAGCGGAGTCATTGACGAACCAGACGCCATCGGTCGAGGTGATGTGCTACTCGATGGACGTGGTACTCGCTGGATCAACAGCGAGGAATTAGTCGTTGGAGATGAAGGCCGTGGCACCTTGGAAATCCAAAATGAAGCAACCGGACGCAGCCTAGATGCCTTCATCGGTGTCGAAGCAGGATCTTATGGAAAAGTAACGGTCAGCGATCACAATTCACTCTGGTGGATTGAAGACACCTTAGAAGTTGGTAATCCATCCATCGATGCGGCCCAAGGTGAGTTGCATATAAACAGCGGTGCCTTAGTACGAGTCGATATGGAAACCTCGATTGCGCGCGGAGGCCTGGTCGAATTCGATGGAGGAATTTATCTCACCCAAGATCAAACCGTAGCCGGCATCAGCCATTCTGGGGTGATTCGTGGTGATGGCCGTATCGAAAGCGGTATCACCATTGCCCCAACAGGTGAAATCCGCAATGCGGCGCGTACGGCCAACTTACGCGAAAATCTACTGATCACAGGTATCGTCACCAACGACGGTATCATCGAATCACTCGGTGGTGAAATGGAATTTGAATCCGCAGTGACTAGCACTGGCGGTATTGTAACCCGCGATGCGATTATGCGATTTCAAGACGGGTTGATTAGTGATGGAGGCATCACCTATGGCGGCGCTTCAACGATGTATGGTGATATTACCAGCAGCGGAAAAATTCTCGTATTACCCGATAGCAGCTCGGTGATAATAGGAAGCTTGAGTTTTGCGCCTTCCAGTCTCACAGAAATCGCAATCAGTGCCGCTTTAGGCACGCTGGATGTTTTGGGGACGGCAAGTCTCGATGGATTATTGCAGTTGGATTACGCCGTGGGCGTTGGAGCTCAACCGGGCGACTCATACCAGATATTTTCCGCCAGTGATGGACTCAGTGGCACGTTTTCCAACTCCAGTGACACTCTCGTAGCCGATGGCCTGCTCTGGGATATTCTTTATAGCTCGAACACGGTTACCGTTACGGCAACGGACATCACATTGTCTCCCTCGGGTGCCGACTTCAATGGTGACGGCTTGGTCGACCAACAAGACCTGGTGATTTGGGAAGGCAATTTTTCCACTTTGGTGGGCGCTGCCAATGATGAAGGCGACGCGGACGCCGATGCCGATGTCGATGGCAATGACTTCCTGCACTGGCAGAGGCAGTTTGGTGGCCCGCCACCCGCGGTAGCGGCCGTAGCCGCAGTGCCAGAGCCGGCGGCCGGGTTGCTGCTGGTGATGGGAGGGCTGTTGCTGCTGACTACACTGTTTCGGCCCATGAGGCTACAACCTGTCAGGGTACGGCGGTAAGTATTAGGGCCACCCCTTCGGACAACGCTGTGAAGGATTATGGAACCTGTAATACAAGCACGACGCGCGAGCGAGTGGGTAGGTAAACGTGACCCACTTGCTTGCGCTGCGTGCTTGTATTTAGGATCTTATACCTGTCAAAGTGCTTCACAGCGTTGCCCTTTGGGGTTTCGGTTTTATTTCAACGTGAACCAGGGTTGCGCTTCGCTCGTACCCCGGGCTGTATTAGGGTCGTCCCTTCGGGACTAAGAGCCGATCGTGCCAGTAACCGATAATGCCTGTCACCGGAACACTGGCAGAAATGGTAAACAAAGATGAGTGCACCTATCGTTGCAAAGAACTCGATCTCCGAGTTGCGACCCGACCACGGCTTGAAGGTAGGTTTCCGTTCATACAGAGACTTCTACTTGAGTCACGTCGCAGAGAGGCATTGGAACCGGTTCTCCTTTTTCAGTGATGCCCTCAATGTGAAACTCTATTGCCTCTTTAATTAACTGTAGAACTTCTTCCTTTGTTTCTCCAGCAGCGATACAACCAGGAAGGTCTGGAACGAAAGCACCGTAGCTAGTTAGGCCTTTTTCTAGAATAACCGTGTATTTCATTTTCATATCTCTCTATCTCAGGCCAGCCTGCTTCATGGCGCTATTCAGTGTCCCTGGTGGAACGTCCACGCTGAATTTTCCTGAAACCGTCACCGTGCCCGGCTTGATCGAATGTTTGAACTGTCTATGACTACCACGCATTCGTACTTGAACCCATCCATCCGACTCGATGAGTTTGATGAGCTCTTTGACTTTCATATTCCACGCTGGTTCTGATTTTGAATTTTCTCTTAGAATGTTTGGCGGTGAAGAACCTTCGCCACTGTGACGTAGAGCAATTTGCCTATATGGGTTATGATACCTCTCAGCTGTCATTGTAACCGCCAAACACTATGACAGGCAAGATATTTATCAAGTGGGGTACGGTGTGTGCGGGCAAAATCTTGCCTGCCACGCACCTAACATCAAACATCAAACATCTCACATCAAACATCCTTACGGCTTCCACCGATGAAATCATTCTTTGCCAGGCGACCGTGGCTGGGACTCTTGTTGCTGCTTACCGTAGGAGTTTTGTTCCGTTCGGGCTGCAGTCAACGGCTGGCTTCTGTAGGGGG
>JBDOMT010000075.1:0-5745 GCA_039831705.1 Pirellulales bacterium
TCTGGATATCGACGGCTCTTAGGTGATGGCTTAGTGGATACGGGGGATTCTGCTTCACTCATGAGGATTCCTTTCAAGGGTATTATTCTACACCCGCTCGGCATCCGTCAATCTTGGGCCGCCGCAACTTGCTGTCCCCGATGAAGACCGGCAAGGCATAGTGTTCAGGCTGGAAGCTCACTCTGGCTCCAAGGCAGCCATGGGGGTTGATTGGATTTCCAAGGCTGTTACCAGGATCGGCGAGGCCGCTAATGTGGTCGTGGAACGTACTACCCGAAAGGGCCAGCCGCATATCAAGTTTGGATCGGCCCACGACTTCCGCCGGGCCTTTGGTCTGCGATGGTCCAAGTTAGTCATGCCACCGGTGTTGATGCAATTGATGAGGCATGCTGACATCAAAACCACAATGCAATTCTATGTCGGTCGTGACGTCCAGGATGCTACAGACCAATTGCAAGCAGCTTTCCAAGGGCAGGGTACCGAGAAAAGTAACATTTCGGTAACAGATGGTGCTTTCGAGGAAAACGAGGAAGGTACCGAAATCCTGAAAACCTCTAGTTTTCCCGTATCAATAAAGCACGCCCGGCAGGATTCGAACCTGCGACCTACGGATTAGAAGTCCGTTGCTCTATCCAACTGAGCTACGGGCGCATTTGGCTTGTTTTACAGCATGTTTGACGCTTTTTCCTTCGAAGTCCAAATGCGGACGACACCCGCTAGGACACCTGAAAGGAAAAAGCATGCCTAAGACTACCATCCACAAGCCATCCAAGCCATATCCCGATTTTCCGCTATTCGCCCATGGCAATGGCCAGTGGGCAAAAAAGATTAAGGGCAAGCTATTCTACTTCGGACTATGGGATGAATCCGATGGAGCCCTGGAGAAATATCTCGACCAGCGCGACGACTTGCAAGCGGGCAGGGCTACACGCCAAGACAAGTACGGTTTCACGGTCAAGGATTTGTGCAACCTATTTCTGACCGCCAAGCGACACCAGCAAGAAGCTGGCGACATCACCCGTCGGACCTTCGATGATTACTACGCCACTTGCGAGAATCTGCTCTCGGCATTCGGCAAACGGCGACTGGTCGACGACCTCTCCCCTCAGGATTTCGAATCGCTGCGAGCATCACTCGCCAAGACTCGCAACCCAAACACTTTGGGAAATGAAGTGCAACGCATACCTGAACCAACAAGTTTGATGCTGATTGCCATGGGGACCATGTTACTAGTAGGAAGGTGGCGATCATGCGATCGCTAATTATCATTGCCGTGCTACTCACCGCATCGACTGCTGAAGCAGGCATCTATGGTTCGTATGGCCGATACGGCAACAGAGTCATGTTCGGAGCGGGTGCCTATGGCAATCGCGTCTCTGGGCTTACCAGGGCATTGAGAACTCAACCTGTTCGGAGAGTGAGACGAGCACCACGGGCAGTTTACTACTATCGATATTGATTGCTGTGATGTTTCGGATGATGTGCAACTCCGCCAATTGGCAGAGTTTTTCATTGGATATTTTGGATGCCTTTTTGGATACTTTTGATATCGAATAATCTCTTGTGACCTATTTTCGGGTATCCAAAAATGTCTATAACTGCAGTATTACAGCGGTTTGTAATGATCAGTGATGCCCACTCATAACCTCGAGGTCGTCGGTTCGAATCCGGCCCCCGCCACTTTATAAAACCGCTGGAAAAATAGTACCTTTTTTCACCTACCGGCGTACGGCAGTGCAGCCTTTAACACTCGAGTATTTCCGTAGACTACGGAAATGTTGAATTTTAAAAAACTGGGCAGTACCTGAACTACTGGTGGACTATGGAAAAGGCCCGGCCACCTCACGCACCCGATCGCCATGTGCCTCCATCTGGTGTCGCTGGTCAAGGGGCAGTTCGTTCCAATCATCCAGCAGCGAGAGAACCTCGACCAACTCATCGCGATTGTCGGGAGCCATGAGCGCGACGCTTACTGAAGGATTCGAAAGCACGAATCGATACCACTGGGCAGCAGCGGGTATTTCAAAACCGGCTGGATCGCTTGCCGTTGACTCCAGCAGGGCTCCCCAACGCAAGCAAGTAAAACAAGTTACCGGTAAGCGGAGACGGTCCGTGACCGGAAAAACTTCGGTCTCTGCACCGCGGTGGGCGGCGTTGTAACGGACCATCAACATGTCGAGGCGATTCGACTCGGCCCATTGGGCTGCGAGGGGTCGTTGGTGAGTTGTCAAACCTATCGACCGAACCAACCCCTGCTCTTTGGCTTCAATAAGTGCTTCGATCGCGCCGTCGGTTGCTACAATTTGGTTCCACTCACGCTCGCTTTCGACATAGTAAAGCGTGGCGATGTCGATCCAATCGGTGGCCAGCGATTTGAGCGTTCTTTCAATCTTGCGACGCATTTGGTCACGAGACAGGTCGTTGACGACCAACTGCGTGGCAACGATGACTTTGGCCCGGCGCGGGCCTAACTGACGAATGGCCTCACTCATGCCATCGTCGTGGCCACACCAGTTCCAGTAGTTGATGCCACGATCAAGTGCCAGCAGTACATCGTCAGGCTGAGGATGCGTGTTCCCCCGGGTGGCCAAGCCCAAGCGAAAGGCTGGGGGCATTCCTTTTCCGAACTCGGAGTATCTTTCCATTGTGATCAACCAACAGTGCCACCACTCAACGGCCTGAGTGCTGGCTTCTCAAGCAGAACAAAACTGCCAGGGCACTCAGTGCCAACGTGCTTGGTTCGGGGAAGACCATTATTCCAGGGGGGAACTAAAGGTGACGCAGCTCATTAAGAAATAAAAGGGGTCGCAACTTAATATTTTCACGGTTTTCTTTGCATGGCACGAGTGGAGAAATGGATAAGCATTCTACCGATTTCTAAGTTGGGGTAGTAAGGGATCAGTAAAGAAAAGGTCGGAGATCTTTTCTTGCTATCAGATGTCAAGCTATTACAATGGACAGCCCATAAGGGGGAGCTTCGATGCATCATGCGATACCTCAGATTCCCAGTTGAAGCCATCATTCCCAAAGCGGCCGCAATTTGGACCTTGCTGAGACTCGCCATGTTGGGCGGGATGGCAGCAGGCTACAGGTACCGTTAAGTATATTGTATCCGTCTATCTAAATCGATACGACTGCCCTCTATTGATTAATTCCCATCTGAGCCAGGATGAGAAAACTAGCCATACAACACCTTGTATTGATCTATTGCTTGCTCGGTTTTGCCGCGATCACCGCAGAATTTGATGCAGTGGGGGCAGAGTCGAGTCCGCCGAAAGTCCGACTACGCGAGTGGGGCAAAGGAATTGCCGTCGACTCGCTCCTGAGGGAAGACATGTCCGTCTATCTGTGGTTCTACGAGTGGAACATGTTTGATGCCCGGTCGAAAGGGCAGCACACACGCGGATCATACGATTGGAGTCGCGTCGTGAGCACCAGCGGCCAGAACGCAGTCATCGATACCGGGGATATGAAACTCACTATGCAAGCCGTCGGGGATGGTGCAGAGCTGACGCTGGATATCACCAACCGAACCGACTACGCCTGGCCGAAGATAGCCGGTATCATCCCTTGCTTCAATCTGGGGGCGCCGACCGATCGGGCAGCTCAGTATCCCAAGGCAATCCTCAACACGGAGTTCGACAACCAGAACACCTGATTCGTCGGCAGAGGCGGTTTGCAGAGGCTGCTCGGCCGCGATATTCATTTCAACTCCCAACTCCGCAAGCAGTTCGACGAAGAAGCCTTAGACGGAAAGTACGTGTTCTCCACCAAGTGGCCTACTTCACCGGACAACGCGTACGCTGGGCTCATCCTGCGCGAGTCAAACGACAGCCATTGGGTCACTGGCATTGCTTGGGAACGATTTCTTTCGGCTCAAGGCCACAATCCATGGTCCTGTATGCACCTGGGCATCCAAGTAGGACTTCTCGATCCGTCGGAATCGAGAACAGTTCACGGCCGTATCTACCTGTTTCCCGGAACACGCAAGGATTGCTACGATCGGCGTTTACAGAGGCGCATTTCAATCTCGGCCACGCACAATTCGAAGTTGGCAATCCTACCAATGCGGTCGTCCACTATCAGCACGCCATCGACAGCAATCCTGAATTTATGCAAGCGTACTACAATCTGGGCCACATCCTGTTGGTTTCCGGAAAACCGCATCAAGCGGTCGATCAACTTCAGCATGCGGCAGGGCTCGCTCCTTCGTCTGCCGATGTCCGATACTTACTGGCAAACGCTTTCATGCTCGATCAGCAAATCGACCTGGCCTTGGAACAGTACGTTGAGGTGATTGCGCTGCGGCCAGAGCAGCCGCGCTATCGCTATAATTTCGGCGTGGCCCTCAGCCACAAGGGCCAATTGCACACGGCAGCCACGGAGTTTCGAGCGGCAATCCAACTCAACCATAACTACGTGGCTGCCAGAAACGGCCTCGCCCATGCCCTGATCGGATTGCCTGAGCGAAAACTTAAACAAGCGCAGGAAGCGTTGGATACCATTGAGCTGGCAGCCAATTTGACCGATCACGAAAACCTGCCTGTCCTTCAAACTCTAGCCTCCGCGCACGCTGCCGTTGGCGATTTCCAGCAGGCCGTGTCGATCGCCGAACGGGCTATGAAATTGGCTGAAATCCAGTCTGCCACGCCGGCAACCATGGCACAAATTCGCAAGCAGTGCGAACAGTACCTTGCTCAAATCGGCACTCCGCAAGTGGATGTCAACAGCACACCACAGTAACAGGAACTGTGAACCAACCCATACAAGCCCGCAGCGCCAGCAAGTGGGTCACGCACAGGTACCCACTCGCTTGCGCTTCGTGCTAGTATTTTAGGTCCAAAATCGAATGCGATCCTGCCTCCTCATTCAGCGGGAGTGATCACCTTACAAGGCGAGGGTTTTTATATCCCAGAAGTGTGACAATGATTACAATATTCCGTATCGCTCGAATGCTTCGGCAGCCCCCATACCATTAGCGATACTTTCTCGAAACTTGTTCTCGTCGTGAACTTTATCCCAAGCCTGGCGGATCACACCTTCTTCAATCCCATGAGGCACAACCACCACACCGTCCAGGTCGGCAATAACCAGATCTCCGGGGGAAAAGATTACCCCGTCGATCTCTATCGACTCATCGACGCTAACCACCCGGTTGCGGTCCTGGCTATCATAGGGCGAAGTTCCGGTGGCCCAGATGGGAAATTTCATAGCCCGCATTTGTCGCACATCGCGTACCGCACCGTCAACAATGGCACCACGACAGCCTCGTCGGCTGGCAGCCGTTGAGAGCAGTTCTCCCCAAAGCCCCGACCGCTTCGAACCGCCCGCGGCTGCTATCAAAACATCATCTGTTTCCAGCGAATCGACTGCCTGCAATTCCAGCTCATACGGTTTCGGATCGGTGCCATCCATTTCCTCCCACAACGTCGTCTTGCAACGACCAACCAACACTTGGGCTTCCGTCATAGGTTGCCAGGGGACGCGCGGAGATTGGTGGGTGTGGCCCATCGAGTCCAAGACATCACAAACCACTGCCGTAAAAAGGTTTTCTCGTATCTTCTCTAGCGTTATCATTGTACCCTTCAGAGTATGCTTTTTTGATTTATGCCTGGTGGGTCTTTAGCGATCGCCAACCCGGGCCTTGAACCGATCTACTTATAGCTTAAACTTAACCGACTGTTCCAGGAGGCTATCATGAAAAACACCAAAACGTGTCCCAGACGCCAAGTCGACTATCGATCG
>JBDOMT010000374.1:0-5693 GCA_039831705.1 Pirellulales bacterium
CAAGTCGACGATCAGGGGTTGGTGCCATTGGCCGGTTTGCGCCGTCTGCGTGGTGTGCTACTGAACAAGACCCGAGTGACCGATTCGGGAATGGCGACGTTGGGAAAAATCGCCACGTTGCGAAATCTCGATTTGCGCGGTTGCAAGATTGGTAACACAGGGATCGCGCATCTGTCCGACTTGCAAGATCTGCGCGGCCTGAAGCTCTCTGGCCAAAATGGAGCGACCATGGTGGACGACCAGGGCCTGGTTGCATTGGGCAAGCTAAAAAATCTTAAAGCGTTGGCTTTGGATTTTCTGTGGGTCAGCGAAGAGGGTCTGGCTCAGCTCAAGGGATTCGACAAGCTGGAAGAATTGTACCTAGCCAAAACACTCTTGGGTGATGAAGCCCTGGCCTTGCTACACCAATTTCCCAAGCTAAAAAAATTGCGTATTTCACAAAATCAGGTGACCGATGCGGGCATGGCGCACCTGGCCAGTCTGTCGCGCCTTGAAGATTTGGATTTGAGCGAGAGCAGCCTGTTGTTTGATGCTGGTTTGGCCCCTCTGGCCAATCTGAAGAAACTGAGGAAGCTAAATTTATGGCGAGTAGCAGTCACGGATGACGGGGTGGCGCACCTGGCAGGTCTGACTCATCTCCAATGGTTGAACCTGGACAACACGCGTTTGACCGATGCGGGACTCGAGTCGCTGCAGGGAATGACCCAGTTGAAATTTTTGCATTTAGGATCTACCGCCATCACCGATGCAGGCTTAGTGCATCTCGAAAACCTAACCGGGCTAAAAGATCTCAAAGTGACTCGCACCGCAGTGACCGCTGCAGGCGTGGCACATCTCAACCAGAAATTGCCTGGCGTGAAGATCCAGCTTAAGTACATCCCGGGCAAATAGGGGAAAAGTATGTTTGAGCGATGACAGGAGATTCTGGTAGAGGCTGTTGATATTACGGCACACGAGTACAGGAGGAAGTGACCCATGGCGAGAAGTGAATATCAAAAGGCTCGGCAGCACGTTGAGGTATCGGTTGGCAGATCGGTGCAAATCTTGCGGGAGTTACAAGAACTGAGCCAGAACGAACTCTCGTCGCGGACAGGCATTCCACAATCGACCATCTCGGCGATAGAGAACGATCGTATAAATCTTGGTGTGGAGCGTGCCAAGGTGCTTGCGAGAGCGTTGAAATGCCATCCTGCTGTGTTTGTCTTTCCAGGGTGGGATGTGAAAGACGAATCGGCTGCTTAGATTTAGCAAGCAACAAGAAGAGGCCATCCATAACTAGAAGGGGCCATTCATTGTTTTGCGACCGTTTTCATTGTTGTAAATTCTTACGCGCAAAGAACTGAGTTCAGGTTTTGCACTTTTCAGAGATCATATCAACGAAAACAACTGGAAAAAGAGTGGTGCGAGACATTATTGAACACCCCAATAGAAACCCAGGCTTAACAAATACCCCACGGTTACATCTTTAAAACCACGAAGGACACGAAGCATCATGAGGATAGACTGCACAAGATTTTGGATTTGGTTTGAAGATATTTAGAAAATTTTAAACGGCGGCAATCTTCTAAGTGCTCGTTATTCCAACCTTCGTGCTCTTCGTGTCCTTCGTGGTAATGCTTTGTAGTTATTTATTGACAGGATGGTTAGAATGACGGGAAGTGCTTTTTACAGTTCGTAATTCTATTGCTAAATTGGAATTACACCGTGGTTTCTACCGCCTATTGAAAAGCAGTAAGTTATTGTCTCCTACGGGGATCTAAAAATCCTCGTCTTCAGGCGAGCACTTCAGTAGAACTAGGCTACGGAAGCGTACTTCGATACCGGGCAAAGCGGGCATAATAGCCGCGCAGCGGCGACAGCAGCCGTTTTTAACGAAACCAATTTTCCGCTTGGGCCACTCGCTGTCGCCCCTTCAGGGCTAGGGAATAATCTGAAAACGCCACCGTGGGCTCACGCCCCACGGCTAGATGCAATCGCCACTTCGTGGCGATTGCGGTAAGTAAGCCACAACCAGAAAGTCGGGCTTTAGCCGACTGTCGGCGAACCCTCCGCCTTCAGGCGGTGGTCCTCAGTTGTCGTTCACCCCCTAGTACTCTTTCTTCTACCTTCTGCCAGTGTGAGTGTCACCTTTTTCTACAGATCATGCTTTGACTTCCCATCCTGTGCGGTAGGACTTGCTGACAAATTGGTTGGCCGCATCGTTGTTAGTGACTCGCAGATTTTTGGCGTCCCATTCGAGGGTGCCGCCAGCCCGGTAGGCTACGTTGCCCAGCAGGACCGTTTCGGTAAGCGCGCCTGAATAGTCGAAATTGCAGGTGGTTGGCGAACCGTCTTTGCAGGCCTTGATCCACTCGGCGTGATGGCCCAGAGAGTCAGGAATGGTTTTTTTGGGCGGTTGGAAGGCGGTGAATTTTTCTTGTGGAAAGAGGCGATAATTGCTGTAGTTGGCAAAGAGCTTGCCTTCACTGCCGACAAACATCACCCCATTGCCAGGCACACGCTGGCCGGCAACCTGCTTGGGAATTTGATCGCCATCGTACCAGGTGAACTTAATTGCGGCGTGCCGGTCGCTGGCGGGAAAATCGTAGTGGACGGTTAACCCGGAGGGGCATGATTCCGCGTGCACGGAAGGTCCTTCGGCCTTGCACCGTACCGGATGTCGCAATCCTAATGCCCAGAAAGGCAGGTCCATGTAATGACAGGCCATGTCGCCCAAGGTGCCTTGACCAAAATCCCACCAACGGCGCCACTGGGCCGGGTGGTAGGCGCCTGGTACGAAGGGACGCACTGGCGCGGGGCCAAGCCAGAGATCCCAGTTGAGTGTGGCCGGTGGCTGCTGCACACCGGTAGGCCGATCGCCGCCTCCCCACCCTTTGCCAACCCAAACATGGACTTCGTCCACTTCTCCAATGGCACCGGACTGGACGATTTCCACCACGCGGCGGTAGTTGTCTTGCGCATGAACTTGCGTACCTAATTGGGTGGCGACACCTTGCTGCTTGGCAGCCTCGGCGACAATCCGTGCCTCTTGGACGGTATGAGTGAGTGGTTTTTCGCAGTAGACATGCATGCCGGCGCGAATGGCACGAATGGTGGCCGGCGCATGCTGATGGTCAGCCGTGCCAATGACCACCGCATCGACTTTGCCAACTTCCGCAGCGAGCATCTCTCGGTAATCCACGTAGGTCCGTGCCGAGGGAAATTTCTTGGCTGCGCGGTCTAAATAGTTTTGGTCGATATCGACCAACGCCACAATGTTCTCACCCTGAACCCCCTGGATGTCCGCGGCTGCCCGATTGGCTGTGCCAATGCAAGCGATGTTTAACTTCTGGCCAACCGACGTAGAGTTGGCCGCAGCCAGACTACTCCAATAGCCTCCGGCCAGAGTGGCAGCACTGGAGGCCTTCAGGAAATCGCGACGCGAAAAATACGTTTGCTTAGGCATGATGAAAATCCTGAGAAAATAAATGCGAGATGGTAATTCAATCGGGACAGAGTTGGCAGTGTGAGATTATAGCTGAACGGGCACTCCAACGCGAATGGCCTGCAAACACTTAGGATTACCGCAAAGTCATTGATTTACCTTTTTTTAGGTGCCACGGAACTTTGCGGAAGTTCTCCTGTGCCTACGCCGTCTGTGCTCCAGAATGACCGTTTATGCCGTAGAATGGCCATTCATGCCGTTCAACGCATGTTTGTAGTTGCGCATTGGTCGAATTAGGATGGGTGTACTATGACATCAACATCCAACAGCGGCATTGATCGTGTCCTGCTTCATATCACCCACTCTCGGCGAGTCCCTGTCGATCCGGCCAAGATCTATCTACTTGAGGCGGATGGGGGCGATACCATCATTCGGACTCGTAGTAAGAAAAAATTGCGTGACGTTCGCCGTCTGGGAGAATTGCTAACAGCCTATGAGCCGCATGGATTCTTACGCATCCACCGCAACCACGCCGTCAACCTCCGCCGTATTCGAGAAATCACTCAGCGCCCTAATCGCAATGGCTGGCAAGTCAAACTGCAACCTCCCGTGAATCGCGTGCTACCAGTCGGCCAGACGCACTTGGCCGAACTGTGGCACGCGTTTGGTAACAGCAAGTAGTTGTGTTCTCGGAAAATAATCAACCCGAAGGGTGAGTGCGAAAACACAATAATAAAAACGGATGGAACGCAAGGCATCCGCGGAGGACAAAGAACCGTTTCCAGCACCTCCCCTAGCCCCTCACCTGCCGCAGTCGCGTTCCATCCGAGTCCCATCCGAGTCCCATCCGCGTCCTATCCGCGTCCTATCCGCGTTCTATTCGTGTTCTATTCGTGTTCTATTCGTGTTCTGCCACCATCGGCATGTCAGCCGTTGGCTTTTCGGACCACCCGTTTCTGTACGTCGGTTTCCAGCACGCCAAATGCATTTTCATGCCTTTGCACCGAGAGCGACAACGCTTGCAGCATCCGCTTTGCTGTGTAGTAATTGATGACCAGCCTTTGCTTCACTTCAACAGGTTCGGTTGGCATCCCAAATGGTTGCGAATTTAAGCCAAAGTCAACGATCAGTTCCTCCGGCGTGCCGGTCACTCGGCAGAAGTTCGCATAGGTGCAAATCGCATCCTTGTCATTGATTTCAATACGAGTTTTCTCCGCCGGCGGGGCGCCAGGTTCACTTTTCGGCGTTTCAGTGGTTGGAGCCAGTTCGCTGCTTTCTTTTTTACTCTCAGTACTCATCTTAGATCCTCATGTTAAGTGTTGCATTACAAAAACGTCACCAAATTAAGTCATGTAAAATTTCAGGTTGGAACGAGCGCTAGTCCTGTTCCGGCAAAATAGATCGTTACTCCCATCCATCCCAAACAAGTTCCAGAGCTTTCTCATGATCGGTCGAATCTGCGCCAGCTTTTCGATCTTTGAGGATTTCGTCGACCAGATAGTGAGTTGCACTATCCTTCCGCTTGCCCAATCAAAGTAACCTCTGCAGATACATCGATTGGAACAACCTGGGAATCGTCTACGCGCAGGTTGTCCGTAGCGGAAAGTAAACTTAGATTCAGGTTGGATTGCGCTACAAAGGCCTCATCGATTGACACTTGAAATAGCAGTTGGTTCGCGGTAGATAGATCCACAAATCCCAACGCGCCGGCCAAGGCTTGCGAGTCAGTTGCGTTTGGATTTTGAGAATCAATGTACTGCTGGAGTGGATCGATCACACGTTGATCAATCAGGTCACCGATTGGCAACAGAGCACCAAGGGTCTGCGAAGCTGGAGAGTCTGTTGCGTTGACCAGTGATATTGGTTCAGCAAAATCTGCATGACCTTGCAATTCCGAGGCCCAAGTTGAGAAATCGCCTAGGCCAGAAATCAATGATTGTTGTTCAGCAACGCCTATGGGTGTCACCGTCAGCATTCTGCGCTCCTCGAGTATCTCTAATTTCGCCTTCCGACTCGATGGGAATTTCTCTATGCGACGTAGTTTACGAAGGCGCTTTCGTCTCTTGTTTCTATTAGACATTTGGTAAATTGCTTTATTGAGTTCGTTGTGTGACAACCCTTAAAATGCGGAAGTGGTGGTACAGGAGAATTGTGGAAAAGCCCTTTTTAGGCCCGCCAACAGAGTAAAACGGGCCGCTATTTGGAAAAGCAACTCCGCCTCCTAGAGCTAGGCGTGCAAAACGGGGGTAATGTGACAAGAAATGTCAAA
>JBDOMT010000445.1:0-5691 GCA_039831705.1 Pirellulales bacterium
CGACTTCTCAGGCGCTCAACGGGCAGCCCATTCGGACTGCCAATATGGTGATAACGAGCTTGGGAGTCTACCTGCCTCCAGACGTAGTGACCACCAAAGAATTAATCCAGGGCTGCAAAAAGAAAATCTGGTTCCCATTGGAGTACATGACCGGGATTCGCGCCCGCCGCATGGTGGGCGAAACCGAATTTTCTATTGATCTGGCGCGCAAGGCGGTGCAGGAATGCCTGGCCAATTGCCACTATACGCCTGCACAGATCGACATGGTGGTTTGCTGCAACATTACCCGCAGCGATGCGTTGCAGGAGATTTCGATGGAGCCGAACACCTCCATGCAGGTCAAACAGGTATGTGGTTTAACCGAGGCGATTGCCTTTGATGTGACCAACGCATGCGCAGGGATGTTCACTGCCATGTCGGTGGTCGACGCGTTTATTTCTGCCGGACTGATTCGACGCGGTCTGGTGATCAGTGGTGAATACATCAGTGGCATCAGCCGCACGGCCCAGTTGGAAATTTCCGAATTTCTCGATCCTCGCTTGGCTTGCCTGACTGTGGGCGATGCGGGTGCTGCGGTCCTGCTCGAGTCATCCGGTGGAACCGACGTCGGTTTTCACGAACTGGACATGTACACCTTGGGCAAGTACGCCTGGATGTGCATCGGTCGTTTGACCGAGGAGCCCCACGGAGGGGCCATCATGATGGTCCCCGATCCGATGGAACATACGGCTGTGGCGGTAAAGTATTCGGTTGCCAATGCCAAGTATACATTCGAACGGTGTGGCCGCGATCCCGAAAAAATTGATCATCTGATCATGCACCAGACCTCAGAACGGTCGCTCCTGGATGGGGCTAAGGCAATCAACAAGGCCTTCAAAAAGAAGATCAGCACCAAGGAAAACACGATCAACAATCTGGCCGATCGTGGCAATACGGCCACTACCAGTCATATGGTGGCGCTGTGGGATCATACTTTCGATGGCCGTATCCAGTCGGGTGATCAGGTGGTCTTCGGCATCACCGGCTCCGGCCAGACCATCGGGACGGCGATTTACACGTTAGATGATCTTCCTGAGCGTCTGCGCACAATCCAGCAAACGGGCCAGCGACCCGCCAAGCTCAATGACGATCAGTCCATGTGGCCCTTGCCCGAACGGAAATTTCCACGGGTGCAAATTGCAGCGGTCGGTACTTTTCCCGAAGAGGCGGAGTTGCCGGAAGACTCGGTCGAGACGGCAGCGATTGCCGGCCGTGCTTGCCTGGCGGCCAGTGCTTACTCGGCCGCTGACATCGGTCTGTTGATCTTTGCCGGTGTAACCCGTACCGGCTATGTGTCGGAACCGGCCTTGGCCACGATGGTGGCTGGCAAGTTGAAAATGAATGATACGATCGAATTAGAGACCGACCAAAAAACGTTTGCCTTCGATGTTTATAACGGCGCCATGAGTTTTATCAACGGTTGTCAGATCGCCTGCGAAATGATCCATGCTGGCAAATTTCAGACAGCCATGGTGGTGGCGTCGGAAGTGGAAATCAACAAGCCCTACTTTCCCGAAGTCATGTTGGGTCTGGTAGAAACGGGAGCCGCCGTCATTTTGGATCGGAGTGATTCGGGTCAGACTGGATTCAGCCTGTTTCTGTACCACTACGAGCTGGAACATTTCGGCGCCCGCGAAGCGATTGGACGCTACACCGATGGCAAGCCGTGTCTGCAGCTTAAGGAAGCGGCCAATTTGCACGCCCTCTACTTGCAGGCGATTCCCACCGCGGTCGACCAGTTACTGGACCGTGAAGGATTGGAACGGTCCCAGATCAAGTTCCTGTTGCCGCCACAGATTTCCTCGGAGATGAATGGGCAACTGGCCGAGCGACTGGGAATCGATCCACAATTCGTGGTTGATCAGGCCATCCCCGGCCACGATCTCTACACCGCCAGCCTGGCCTACACGTTGCAGTATTTACAGCAGCACAACCTGACTGAACCGGGCGACATCGGTCTGATCATCCAAGTCGCCTCCGGCATTCAGGTTGGGTGTACACTCTATTATTTTTAAGCGATGTAAAAGTTGTCACAACGGATGGATCATTTGTTATCGCGGGCCCCAATTGTCACCGACGGTGCATGGGGAACCCAATTGCAACAGCGAAGACTAGCGAACGGCGAATGTCCTGATGCTTGGAATCTCTCGCATGCGGAGATAGATGAAACACTCTTTCGTAGGAGTTCAGCGAATCCATGAATGACCGTGAACGAGTTTTAGCTTTCCTGAATGACGACCCGATTGATCGCCTGCCGCTCATGCCGGTGGTGATGATGTATTGTGCCGACCAAATTGGTGTGAAATACGGCGAGTACGTCAAAGACTACCGAGTATTGGCAGAAGCACAGATCAAAACTGCCGAAACATTAGACTTAGACATCGTCTCGAACATGTCGGATCCTGCACGAGAGGCGGATGACTGTGGGGCCCGAGTGAAATTCGATGAAGATCAACCTGTCGCAATCGTGGAGAGCGATGCGTTGCTGGCCAGCAAAACCACACTTGCCTCGCTTGACATGCCTGACCCAGAAAGCGGTGGCAGGATGTAGGAAGCGGTTCATGCACTGGAATTGATGAAAAAGCGAGTGGGCAATGAGAAAGCTGTCATGGGTTGGGTCGAAGGACCCTGCGCCGAAGCAGCGGATCTACGGGGAATCAACACCCTGATGCTCGACTTCTACGACGACCCAACATTTGTCCGTGAATTATTCAAATTTGTGGTGGAATTGGCATTGCGGTACGCACGGCTACAAGTTGAGGCAGGAGCTGACATCATCGGAATTGGCGACGCTGCCGCTTCGCTGATTGGGCCGAAGTTTTATAATGAACTTGTCTGGCCATTTGAGCAAAGGCTGGTTCTAGGAATTCGATCAATGGGTGCGCGAGTACGGTTGCATATCTGTGGCAATACGACGCATATCGTTGAGGGCATGGGCCGACTTGGTTGCGATATTGTCGACCTTGATTATTTCCCACCCGTTTCGTTGGCACGTAAGGCCATGGGCCCAAATCAAGCCCTGCTAGGAAATATCGATTCGGTGGCAGCGCTGCGCGATAGCACTCCAGAAAAAGTGACTAAGGAATCGCCCAATGCCATCATGAAGCGGGCAACCGGTTTGTTGTCGGAGTGGGCTGCGAGATCCCACGCGACACACCTCAAGCCAACGTGCAGGCACTCATTGAGTATGCACAATTGCATACGTAAGATTTCCGCAGGCAAGAGAACATTACGCTATCGGAATGGCTCGAGAACTTATCGCGGGCTAGCCTAAATATTTCATGAACTTTCTGCTGAGAGACCGATGAAACACTCACTGGCTCACGCATTCGTACGTTATCACCGGGGCCTCGGGCGAATGCCGATACGTTGGAAGCCTTGGCTGCTTTCGCTCCTGCTGGCGAACATGATCGTGCCACTATTCTACCTCACCCGTTTGGAAGCCCAGGTTGTGCTAAGTACAGCCTTGTTGGGAGGAGCCACGTTTGTTCTGCTGACCGCTATGACAGGCTTCACTCGCCTGCTTGGCCTGGCCCATCTGGTTTGGATTCCATTGATTCTGTGGTTGTTCACACGGTTGGAGCAAGTGCCTGGCGACTCGGCCTACGGAATCTGGATACGAGTGGTGATGGTTCTCAACTCTGTATCGCTGGTACTGGATGCAGCCAATGTCTATCGCTACGTGCGCGGTGAGCGGCAAGAGATGGTAGCCGGGTTGTCGGAGCGGAAGTGAGGCTAGTGGTATTAGCGGAAGAAGATGGTATGCTTAATATTTGAGTAAATTGGATCGATTGATTGCCTGGCAATACCACTTTGTTACTTGAAAAAAATCCCCGGGCTTACATGAGGTTCAAGCAACTATGAGAATGTTTTTTCTTAGCACTGCCGTGACACTTGCTTGGGTTTTAACCAACCAGGGGCTTGTTGCCATTCAGGGGTTTTCTACCGCTCATGCTGCCTCGATCACGGAATTCATACCGATCACGACAGGCTTGTTTGACGATTCGGACCTGATGGGTTTCACCACCTATGCCATGCGCGTTACGACGGATGAAACCGACTGGACCAACGCCGACTTGTCTATCGATCTTTCCAGCGGCACCCTGAATCATATTCCGAAATATTTATTGTCTCCTACTGGGATCTAAAAACCCTCGCCTTCAGGCGATCACTTCAGTAGAACTAGGCTACGGAAGCGTACTTCGATACCGTGCAAAGCGGGCATAATAGCCGCGCAGCGGCGACATCGTTCAGCCGTGGGCGAGAGCCCACGGAATAGATACATTACAGATATTTTAGCCGCGCAGCGGCGACAGCAGCCGTTTTTAACGAAACCAATTTTCCGCTTGGGCCAATCGCTGTCGCCCTTTCAGGGCTAGGGAATAATCTGAAAACGCCACCGTGGGCTCACGCCCCACGGCTAGATACTTTCGCCACTTCGTGGCTATTGCGGTAAGTAAGCCACAACCAGAAAGTCGGGCTTTAGCCGACTGTCGGCGAACCCTCCGCCTTCAGGCGGTGGTCTTCAGTTGGGTCTCCAAATCGAGCCAACGGGTTGGGCGACGACACTGCGGCCATCGCTCCTACTCAGGTCTTGGGTGACTTGACAGGGGGGTTCCATGGCGCAGTGGGCTATGCGGGGATTCATGTGGAGACGCCCTCTTCATTCAGGTCTTTTTGGTTCACTACCGAGACCAACGATATCGGTACCTTTGATATCGCCATGATCACCATTTCGAATGATGCCAACGGGTTTCTTGCCTATCGAAGCTTTAGTGGCTTCAAGCTTGAAGACGGCCCTGGCGGACCGGGCCATCTTACGACCGATTTCAATATCGTTGTTGGCTAGTTCGTAGCAGTTGTTCCTCCTTCTGCACCTATTCCTCCTTCGCTTCCAAAATCCGACCCAGTAGTTCCGCCAGTTGTTGAACCGGAGGTTCAATTGGAAGCGGAACCTGATCTTGTTACCACGACCGATCCAGGCCTGTTAGAAGATGGAGAAGAGGTGGTAGACGATTTTCTTAAGGTTGTGGACATACGTGAAAATCTTCAAGAAGCGGATTTGCAAATCGTGATTGATGAACAATTAAAACGCACTGAGATTGAAATCAACCCGAATGACTTTGTTTTTTATCCGAGGCATTCCTGTCCTGCAGGACCGCACTTACTTAGATGCGACTGAGTGGTTATCTACCGGATTTACCAATGACCTGGTAAGTCTTAACGGGTTGCCTAGCGTTCGTATTGAGAATTTTTTTGGTTTTGATGACGCCTCAGTCGATTCGCAATTTGTTCCGGAGCCTGGAGCTCTGACTCTGGCTGGCTTGTCTTTTATAGGCTGGTTTGGATTCCGCCGCAGGCAACAGTAGCGCAAATTCTGGTTCCATTTGGAATCTAGTTCCTCTTGAATAAATGGCGGCTGCCTCAATACTTTCTAAATCCACCGCCTACGGCCGTGCGATTCTGTAAGGCCCATCCGGTCCAGCGAGAATTCATCGAAAACGCGCACAACGTACGCAGCGTAAGTCCCACATGCCGTCGCTCCGCGACTCAAAACAATTTAGGCCCGAATTCCTGGGACTGAAACCCTGTCAGTTATACGTAAGTTTTGGCCAGTTTGGCACAGGATTTGCGCAGTGAAATGAGTATTTT
>JBDOMT010000491.1:0-5680 GCA_039831705.1 Pirellulales bacterium
TCACACGACGCTCAAAACTGACTCGCAAATCGCCCTTTTTGGCGTCACCCATTCGGCTCCCCCGTCATATTGGCATGAAATGCGTCAAATCCCTTGTTTTCAAAGGGTTGGCGCAAATCCCATGCCGAAACATATCGGGCCAAATGGGAAATATGGGGTAATATGAGAGATTGCCAATTCTAAGACACGTGCCCGTGCGATCTCCCAGCCCCGCCTATTAGTAGCCATTTAGGAAGGGCAGGGTAGCACCTGCCAAATTTCATTCGATTCTGGGTGCATCGGGTGAATTGCCTGAGATGAGTTGACTCAACATACATCTGACTGTCGCTCGATCACCGAATGCCGTACCTTCGAGACGACTCGCTACCGTACCACATGCGACCCCCCAACGAAGCGCCTCATCCAACGACAAACCTTGCTCAAGAGAGTACACAAGTCCTCCGACCAATGCATCGCCTGCACCGATTGCATTTTGTTCGACAACCGTGGGGGGTGTGACAACTTGAACGCCCTGTGCATCGACTAACATGGCACCGTTTTGACCTAATGTCACGACTACATGAGAGGGTCCTGATTGATAAATCAATTTGGCTGCGACCGAAAGATTGAACTCTTTTGTCAACTCGATTGCTTCCGAGGAATTCGGCGTTACTAGGTAAGGTAACGCGGCACAACCAAGGCGTAACGCCTCACCGCTCGTATCCAGAACCACACGCGTTCCCTTCATTTGCAACTGAGTAATTAGGTTGGCGTAGATTCCATCAGGAACATTGGGTGGCAAACTGCCGCACAGAACACACCAATCATCCGGTGTTGCTAAACTTAGTACTTTATCAATCAGTGCGGCTTGTTCAGTTGGTGCAATCTTCGGGCCCCTCTCATTGACTTTGAAATATCGGCCTCCCCCCGCCATGACAACACTAACATTGATGCGCGATTCTTCGGATACCCAAATGAAATCAGTGGCAACCCCATGCTGTTGCATTCCATCCTCAAGCAATTTACCCGCATTGCCACCAACAAACCCCAAAGCAACACTTTTGCCTCCAAGACGCTGCACCATACGGGAAACATTAAACCCTTTACCCCCGACATCGGTCCGTTGCTGGCTAGAACGTAATAGGGTGTCCCATTCCATGGAAGGTACGGTCAACTCTCGGTCAACCGCCGGATTGAGGGTTACGGTATATATCATCTCAAAATTCCCTCGATTGCTTGAAAGGGGCAAGCACCCAATGGATCCCACATCGGGTTTTGCAACAAATTGTAGGGTACCCAAGATATTCCTTGCTCACAAACCAATAACGAGATAAAATCGCAAGGCGAATAGAACCCCCATCCATCGGGGACAACTTTCATAAGGGGAGGGCTATGGACTTGCTGATTCTTGTAAGATTTCAAACCGTACGCGCACTTATACAGATCCTCGCGGTGGCCTTCTTACTGACATCAATAAGTGATGTGACCTCTGCGGCCGAAGCAGTTACAGGCACTGCCAAGCCTGGCCGAACGATAAACGCAAGCTTCAAAAAAATTGTCCTCTCGCAGCAGTATTTCTGTGACGGCATCAACCATGGCGACATCAATCAAGACGGAAGTACCGATGTGGTGGCGGGACCCTATTGGTACGCCGGCCCATCTTATCGGGAGCGTCACGCTTTCTATCCGCCAATTTTGCTTGACCCGCGCAAGAGCCCATCGAATAGCATGTTTTCCTTTGTGTACGACTTCAATGCCGACGGTTGGCCTGATATCCTCACACTCGGCCGAGTACACCTTCACCCAGCGTATTGGTACGAGAACCCAGGTTCTACAGGTGGCACCTGGCACAGGCACTATGCCTTTGAGCGGGTCCAGGGAGAATCACCCACATTAGTCGACCTTGACAACGATGGCCATCCGCAAGTTGTTTGTCACTGGCAAGGCCAATGGGGATGGATTGAACCAGATTGGAATACCCCGACCCAACCATGGCGATTCTATCCCGTTTCATTCTCAGGCAAATGGAAAGAATTTTATCATGGCACAGGTGCCGGCGACATTGATGGTGACGGACGCCAGGATCTGGTGATCAATGACGGCTGGTTTCAGCAGCCAGCCAATGGCCGTTCGGTCTGGACATGGCACCCAAATAAATTTTCCCTAGGCCGTGGCGGAGCACAAATGTTTGTCTATGACATTGATGGCGACGGTGATGCCGACGTCATCAGTAGTCTCGATGCGCACGGCTGGGGGTTGGCCTGGTTTGAGCAATATGACAATTCCGGCACGATCGCATTCCGAATGCACCAGATCATGGGCACCCGTCAAGAACTGGAACAATATGGTGTAGCATTTTCGCAGCCGCACGCCCTCGATTTTGCTGACATCAACGGCGATGGACTGAAAGATCTTGTCGTTGGCAAACGCAAGTGGGCACATGGCCCTAAAGGTGATGTCGAACCCGAAGCAGATCCCGTACTGTACTGGTTCGAACTCGTGAGAATAAATAACTCTGCCCGATTCGTGCCACATCAGATCGATAATCGTTCGGGGGTAGGCGTGCAAGTCACCATTGCCGACTTAAACAACGACGGAGCCAACGACATTCTCACGGCATCCAAGCTCGGTAGTTTCATATTTCTCAGTAATTCTAATTTATTCAAACCTAGAGAGTGACATACGATGTCAGGAATTGAAGTCAGTCGTCGTGCGTTCGTCGGTAGTTCGCTCACTGCATCCTTAATAGGAATCACTCGACCGTTGTCCCGAGCAAAAGCCACGACCGATGAGGATGGGGCTCCGTATCAGCTCTACTGGGGCGATCTTCACAATCACAATGCGGTAGGATATGCCAAGGGATCTCTGCGGCGGTCGATTGAAATTGCCAGCGAACACCTCGACTTCTTTGCTTTCACTGGCCATGCTTCTTGGCACGACATGCCGAAAATGCCTGGCCAGCGACATATGAAATGGGTCAATGGCTTTCAAACCCATCGTGACCACTGGAACAAAACGCGACAGATGCTCCATGAGGCCAGTGACGATTCGTTTACCGCCATGTTGGGCTACGAGTGGCATTCGAGTCAGTTTGGCGATTACTGTTTGATTTTCCCTGATGATCAACCCGATTTGTATCTTCCCGATCACGTTGAAAAACTCCTGAAGTTCGCCGATGAAAAAAAGGCTCTAGCTATACCCCATCATTTGGCTTACGCACGCGGGTGGCGCGGCGCGAATTTCGATCACTTCTCCTCGAGTGTTTCACCAGTCGTGGAAATTTTTTCAGAGCATGGTTGCAGCGAATCCGTCACTGCGCCAGTTGGCGATTTCATCCGGCACTCCATGGGCGGCCGAGCCACAGAAAACACGATTGAGCGTCAACTTTCCAAAGGACTACGCTTTGGTTTTGTTGCCTCCACAGACGATCACCGAGGCTATCCGGGTGCATACGGTGAAGGCCTGGTCGCCATTTGGGCGCGAGACAACTCTGCCGCCGCACTGGTCGATGCCATACGCAAAAGGCGCACGTACGCGGCCACCGGCGATCGCATTCAACTTGATTTTACGGTAAACGAGCAGCCCATGGGTTCGGAACTCAAACCGACCACTCAACGACAGATTGATGTACAAGTTGATTCTCCAGACAGTATCAAGTCGATTGAACTGATCCGTAACGGACGTGTCATTGAACGGCATTTCCCCGAGGACACCGCCGTGATCCCAGCCGCACTACCAGGCCGGGTCAAGTGCCGATTGCGCTACGGGTGGGGACCTTGGGGGGCTCTCGACCTCGGCCGCATCTGCGATTGGAATATGAAAATCCTCCTTGATGGCGGACGCTTCATCCAAGCGACTCCCTGCTTCCAGGCAGCCCCCTTTAGCGAACAACGTCGTGACCGCCTCCATGCCGTAAGTGCGAATGAACTTCATCTTGTCTCGCATACAACCCGCGTAAAAGCCTACGCGGAAGATCCAACAAAAGCAGTGATCCTTGAAATGGATATTGACCATCCGGACGCAAGTCTGACGATCGAGTTGAAAAGTCCGAGTCAGCAAAAGAAAACAACAACACTAAAGTACTTACAGCGTGATAACACAATCCATTTCACGGGTCCATTTACCGCAGAAAGCTTCATGCTGGAGCGGATCGTCGGGCCAAGTGAAAGTCGTGCCACCATCCGCTGGCACGATCAACGGGCAGGGCAATCCGAGGCAGACTGGTACTATGTCCGTGTTTTACAGCACAATAACCATATGGCCTGGTCGAGCCCCGTATGGGTAGGCTGATCAATATCAAAAAATGGCAAGATCAGAGAATGGCAAGCATTTACCAGCGGTAAACACCAAGATGCTTAAGACTGTCACAGAGCAATATGCCTGGCCGACAGCACTTTGGTAAGAACATTAGAAAAATAGATTTGCAAGAACCTAAAAGACAACGTTGCTACGAATGCTTTCGGCCTTTGCCTCTTTGTTTTTGCAGCGCAATTCCACAAATCGATAATCGTACAAACGTTTTGATCCTTCAACATGTTGGTGAACGTTTTCATCCCTTCAATACTGCCCGAATCGTAAGAAAGGCGTTGCGTAATTGCAAGCTGATAGTCGGCCACAATCTACGCCTGGGGAATCAGGACTTACCTATCCAGGCCAGTGCCGGACTTCTCTACCCCAGTGCAAACGCTTCGACTGAGCTATCCGATCTACCCCCCACCAAACAGCTGGTGATCATTGACGGCACGTGGCATCAGGCGAAGACGATTGTTCGCGACGTCCCTCAGTTACGTGGACTGCCGTGCTACCGTTTTACCCCCTCTTCACCAGGACAATACCGGATTCGGCGCGAACCCAACGCACAAAGTCTCTCGACTTTAGAAGCCACCGTCTCGGCCTTACAAACCTTGGAGCCTGACACGGTCGGTTTGGAGCAGTTGCTGCTCGCTTTCCACCAAATGGTGAAAAGTCAACTGGCGTATCACACCACACATGCGATCTGGCGTCAAAAGAAAACACGACTAACCCGACCTCGCAATATTCCCCAGGCCATACTACAGAACGCAGACGGATTGGTCGCCGCCTATGGCGAGGCCACGCCAGGCCAATCAGGCAAGCGTTCCATCGCACCTTTACCCGTGAACTGGGTCGCAAAGCGCCTAAGCACGAATGAACGTTTCTCTTGCCTATTACAACAACGCGCCATTTCCGATGCCGCATTGAAACACATGCGACTTTCTGCTGAGGACTTTGATGTGGCCCTGTCGCAAGATGAATTTCGCCGTCAGTGGAAACAGTTTTTGCGTCCTCATGATGTCCTGGTCGTGTATCACCATAAAACTTACCAACTATTGAAACATATTAACGCCTCACAACCACCCTGCTTAGTCCTCAAGTCCATTTTCGGTAATTTCCAGAAAGCCTTCCATTCTCTGAAAGAGCTGATGACGATTGAGGAAGTGAATGTTCCGATCTCGGAAGACAAAAGCCGCGCACAACAACGGCTTGATATGGCGATTGCGATGACTGAACACTTAAAGGCGCAGTACGGAAAGATTTAAGTGAGGAAAAATGCGGAATAAAGATCCCCGCCGCAAGCGGCGGGGTATTTGTTCAAAACAATGTATTTTTGGCGATCCTCGTGCAGTTTGCTATATGATCCACCCTGCTTTTTCACATATTGCGAAATGGTAGACTCGCTTCC
>JBDOMT010000522.1:0-5649 GCA_039831705.1 Pirellulales bacterium
GCTTAAGTCCTGCATCGGTAACTTGGGTGTTGTTGAGTGTCAATTCCTCAAGGTTGACCAGGTGCTTGAGATGGGGCAATTCGTCGTCGGTAATGCCAGTGCTGCTGAAGTTGATTTTTTTAAGTTCCACAAACGGTTTCAAGTGACTGATACCCGCAGCAGTATCTTGACACGTGTAAAAATCGATCAGTTTAACGTCATCGTCGCGGATCGAAACGATGACACCCAGAGCTTGCAGTGCTTTTACCGCCAGCGCTTGTTCTGCTGGCAGATTGTCGATTGGTTGCTTACGACAACCGTTGGTCGCGACCAAAGAGAATAAAAAGAGCAGGATTAGTGCTATCACGGTGTCGGTTTTTTGATTCAGCCTCATCGTAGTCATTTACCTCATCGTATTCCTCTGTTTGATAGAGATATTACCTAGGGAGACGCAACCTGGGGAAGACGGGCCGTTTCGACAGGTGGTAAAGGTCCGCTCAACGCGTTGAGAAATGCTATTAAATCGCGCTTCTCTTCAGTGACCAACTCGAGTGGTTGTATGTCTGTGTCAAGGTGGGCATGGTCAAAGCCGCCTTGGTTGAACCAATTCACCACTTTTATCAAGGAACTGAACTGGCCATCGTGCATATAAGGTGGTGTGTTGGCAATGTTGCGTAGGGTCGGAGTTTTGAACGCGCCTAAATCGTCCTCGTTTTTGGTGAGTTCGAAGCGTCCCAGGTCAGGCTCAACTAAATCCATCCCAACGCCAATGTTGTGGTACATTTCGTCCGTTAAATTTGGGCCGCTATGACACCAATAGCACTTTGTGCGCTCGCTGAAAAACAAATCTTCGCCACGGATTGCAGACTCCGACATGGGATGGGCCAGGGCACCAACTCGAAGTTGTTCGACCAATTGCCCCTCCTGTGGTGAAAGTGAGTCAAGCTTTTGCTGATCGAATTCAGCCAGCAGGCGATGGTAGTCCCAAGGGGCAGTACCGGTGACCAGCGCGCGCTGAAAACTAGCGAGTGCGAATCCTACCGTTTCCATATCAGTTCGCCCAAAGATGGCATCAAACTGCAGCTGATATCCTTCTATCGATTTCAGCTTATCAATGAATTCCTCGGTCGGCGTTCCCATTTCAAAGGGATTCAAGATGGGATCACCAGGCTGATCCTCGAGCGATTGGGCGCGTCCGTCCCAAAACTGGGATTCGCTAAAAATGCGATTGAAGCAAGCGCTCGGGTTGCGCCCGACTCTAGGCATCACCATGTAAGCGGAATAGTCCTGTTCGGGGCGATGGCACAGGGCACATGACATCTCGTGATTGGTCAATCGGGCGTCAAAGAATATTTGCCGGCCTAACTCGATTTTTGCCCGCGTGAGTTGGTTCTCGGGGGGCATCCATATCAGAGGTGCTGCATCCCGGAGCCCCAGTGGCAAGATAAAATCAAGAGCCTGATGTACCTTTGGATTTTCTAGCCATTTACGAATTTGATCAATTGTCAGTGGGCCGTTTCCAGGTATTCCCGCAGTCAAGCTGGGTGAGCCGAGGATTATTTTGCCATCGAAGTGATATTCGGCCGGCGACTGGTCTTCGGCCGGATCGACCTCTGGCGAAACGCGCCAACAACCTAAACAGAGCGACATGGCCAAGAACAGAGTGACGACGGTCAAGGCTTTCATGATGATTTCAGCATTTGCTCGATTCGCAACCTACGGCTTCTCAATGGTAAATGAAAATTGGTTTTCGCCGCTCGCTTTGATTTCGGCCGTAAGGGGCGTTTTGCGCGGATCGGTATATTTCAGAGGGACCACCGATTTTCCTTGCGGATAGCCGACCATGACCTGAACCGTGACGGCATAGTTTCCCGGTTTCGCGCCGTCGCCCGGTCTTTCGGAATGGAGTTGGAATGAACCGTCTGGTTCAATCGTACCCTGGGCACCTTTGGAATCGATGCCGCCCGACTTGGGTTGGAACGTGATCGAAGAAATATCGCCTTGGGGTACGGTCCCGTCGTCAAACTTAACCGTCCCGGTTACCTGCAGATAGGGGTTGGCTTTTCCACAACCAACCAATGCCGCTAAGATCAAGGCTCCAAAAAACGATGTTACAACTAACGATGCCCTGATAAACAACAACTGACGCGAAACTCCTAAAGTGCCACGCGGTGCCATGTGATTATATGTTGTCACTACTTTGATCCTGTTAAGTGATTGTTTGTCATTCCAGTTCAACGGGCATCCCGTCCTGACTGGCGACCAGCCGATCCCAGACACTGCAACAACCACCAAAAACACCGGTTGTATTAATGTCGTCGCCTATCCAGCGCGCGCTGCCGTCGCACATCACCACGTGTACACCACCAGGTGGATGCTGACTCCGTGGCGACGCCTGTAAGTTGGGGCAGGTCCTCCAACAGGACATCCTCTCCTGGAGCAATGTCTCGCGGCCTAGTTGGCCTATCAAATCTGTACAGCCAATGATATCATCGGAATGATCGTTACTAGGATTAGGCCCATTGGAATCGCCGCCGAACCCGTGCCAGGTGAGATTACTTGCGCCCGCACAGCCCATCGCCCAGCTCCCCCGGCGATCAATTTCGCTCAGGCCGATGCGGATTTCCCCAACCAGGATGGTGTTGCTCGTTCCATCAAGAATCTGAGCAATTTTGGTCTGCACGCTATTGCGCAGGACGCCGATTTTTTGTGGATCTTCGGTGTTACGTCCGCCTGCTCTGTTGTTGTCTCCATTACACGCATAGTTGCCACGGGCCCAATCGTCTACGTCGCGGGACCGTCTGAGACCAGTCCCCATAAACGGTCCGTTGGTGATGCCTGAATCGGAAGGACAGAGCAAGGAAGCGATCGAGGTTGATCGGGCGGCACGGTTGATATCGTCCCCGATAAACTTAGAGAAATCGAATGAGTCAAAAACAGCTTGTTGTTCGAGATGGGGGAGGATATCGATAATCCAGTTTCGTTTGAAGTCTGTTGAAGCCTCCGCAACAACGGGGTGGTCGAATTGCATCCCGGCAGGAAACACTTTTTGCGCACTGTGGTAGTTGTGCAGGGCAACACCCAGTTGCCTGATGTTGCTGAGGCATTGGGTCCGCCGGGCTGCTTCTCGGGCTGCTTGGATGGCTGGCAACAAGAGGGCAACCAGAATGCCTATGATGGCAATCACGACCAATAGTTCGACCAGCGTGAAACCATTGGCCCGCGTAAAATAATTAGCTGAGCGTTTGGTAGTGACCTTACGCCGCTGTGATATAGGATTTGTGGCTTTCATTTTCGAATCAATCCATTTAAGGGTTGGCCGGTAAATAACTCCACGATTTACAAATTGCATGTTGGTAGGGCAATGTAGTTCCATTTTGGCAGTTCGTCGTCGAATGCGATACGCATGGTCTGCTTAAAATCATGGGCGACCTTTTGGCCGGTCTGATAAGTTTTCTTAATCACATCCACGGTCACACGAAGTCCCGTATCGGTATTTGTCTGGCGAGTGAGTTGTTTGACGGTGTCGAGTGTATGAAAGACAACGCCTTGCCAAACTCGTGTGAGATGACAGAACAGGCGATGCTCAATAGGGTTGTACTTAGAGCAATATGGAGGATAGTGAGCCACACGGATGGCAATCTCCAATCGGTCTGCCAGTTTCTGTAAGGCTTCCTTGAACACATAATGCGAACTGCTGTTGCTTCCACCCCCATCGCAAAGCCACAGCATGGCCGTAGCCTGGGGATAAGCGAATCGGCCGTGCCGGCTCCAATAGCGGGCGAAGCTATCGCAAGCAAACGTGGCAGTGTCGCAACTGAGCCCTAGGTTGATGTGGCCTCGATTGTTCAGCACATCGTAAATTCCATGAGGGATGACACGACCGGTCGCCCAACTGGGGTAATCGTGATCCAACGTCGTAATCGCTCCGGTCGTGTAGACCGATCCTGCTCGGGCCAAGTTACCCAAAAACTCTTTTTTCTTCGTGTCTATGCTGAAAATCGGATTCTCAGCCGATTCATATTCCACCTTCAACGCGGCGATTTTCTCGAATTGTTCATTCCGTTTTTTCACCGTCGTTCGGGTACGAGATTTCTGCATCTTGCGTTTGACAAAATGATTCCGAGTCAGCAACTGTTTGACGACATCCGCGCACACAGGCGAACCTAGCTTTCCTAATGCTTCAGACAGCGAGGCCATCGTGCGGTGCGTCCACTTTACCTTGTCACGCATCGGATCGCCGGCCGTTTCATTTTTGATGACCCGAGCGAAGTTTTTCTCCAATTTCGGCATGCTATCAAGACAGCTTTTGCGCCCCCCCTTTTTCCGCACGCGATCGGGTGCCGCATCTCTGGGCAGTTTGGCGATGTCTTTACTTCCTTGTCGTATTGTCGATGGATGACATCCCAACACTTCCGCCACATATTCGACGCCTCCATGCCCGAGCTTCTCCACCTCCAACGCTGCATAACGTCGACGATCCTTCTCCGACAGAGAATCGTAAAATAGCTTCATGTGTCGCTCAACCTTCTTGTCGTACGATTCCATCACTCCAGCCTCCACTACGATTGCCAGACAATCAAAGCGTCCAGTATAATACAACCGTAAGAAACATCGAGGTTATTTCCCGGCTGATCCTAAACAGCAACACTTGTAGTACTAATGCACTGGCCTCAATTTCTCCGATCCCGTTTCCAGTTTGCCCCAAAGGTGCAAGATAGCTCCATTCATAACAGGTAGCGTAATTCTCGGCTTGACTTGTACGAAGCCTTACTCCCCGTAATTCTAGCACACATATGAAATCGATTCTACTACATTGGATAGAAACTCGGCAATCGTTATTTTCGCAGATCACAGGTCAATTGCGAGCAAAAAATTGCTACTCGTTTTTACCGAGATTTCCCATTTCAGTAGTTCCAAAAACAGACAATTCCTATAGGCCGGGATTTCCCATTTGGGATTGCCTGGAACCACTCCAGGCTCGTATGTCGTCCAGTGTAACAGAATGCGCTCCCCGCCCGTGTCTAGCGCATCGTAAATTTTCTCATTCATTGACTATCGGCCCCATTTTCTGGGCTCCCATCACTCCAATCGTAGGTTTTCAAGCTCCTGAGCCGGGCTTCACGTCCTTCCTGCGCAGACTTTCCTCCCAGCATCCAAATTCTGGCCACCTTAGGAGCCTACTCGCTGCACCGAGCGACCGCCGGTGGCGGCAACGCCAACCGCTCAATGCGGTCGAGAATCGCTGCGAATAACCTCCGCGTCACTGCCACTTCCGCCAATTGGAACGTCACATATTTCGCGTGCCGCGTTACCTTCGCACCAATTTTGACGAGTTTCTCTCGTAGGGTTGTCAGCGATCAGTGCTTCACATCACGAGGCAAGGCCAGTCGCCGCAGAAAGTTGGCCAGGTTGTAAGCCATCGCCGCGAAAAAACTTGGGGATGTCCAAGTGGCGGTAGCGCTCAATCACGGGTAGCAGCACGCGTCGCCCGTACTTGGCACTGGCGTGGTTGCCGCGCCTGAGCATGCAGCGTTCCACGTCGCCGAGCTGATTGAACAAGAACAGCGGATGGTAGCAGTTGCATTCAAAGTGCCCATTGTACGCCGTGCCCTCTTGCTTTCCGTAGGTTTCACTGACGGAGCTATCCAGGTCGAGAATGAGTTGTTT
>JBDOMT010000142.1:0-24793 GCA_039831705.1 Pirellulales bacterium
CCACTTCGTGGCGATTGCGGTAAGTAAGCCACAACCAGAAAGTCGGGCTTTAGCCGACTGTCGGCGAACCCTCCGCCTTCAGGCGGTGGTCTTCAGTTACACATGAGCACACCCAAATTACCATTTAACGCAGCAGACACAGTGCTCTTCGGGCTCGCAGTAGAATGTTTATGAATTATTCGGGCTAGACTGGATCGGGCAATTCGTAGCCCTTGCGTCTCTCAAAATCAAGACACGTATTCGCCTCTTCGTCGCCGGGAAACGTTTCCATTTCCGGATCCCATTTCAAGCGACGACCCATCCGGCGGGCAATGTTCCCCAGGTGGCATAAGGTGGCCACACTGTGCGCGTTTTCGATTTTCATGATCGGGTCTTTGCGAGAAGCCACGCAGTCGAAGAAGTTCTTCATATGATTGTCACTCTCGTAGACACGAATCGCATTGGGAGGCAGCGGGTCTTGGTCAAGACCTGCAGGTTCACATTCGTACCCCTCACGGAAGATCGTGATTTTTCCTTTGTCGCCGATGAATGTGGCGCCGCCTCCCAGCCTCTTATCTCTACTGCTCAAAGACAACACCACCCCGTTGGCGTACTTGTAATGGATGATTGTCTTGGAGCAGGCGGCATCGCCACGAGCCGTTTTCTCCGGTGCGTGGTAGACTAGCGTTTCCATCTTCTCGGAGGGGTCCACCCAAATCTCGACGGGCCACTATCGTCCATGTCCAGAGCCCAATGGACCATGCTTAGCCCATGGCACCCCCAGTTGGGCAACTCGCCGCCCGAATAAGGCCGAAACGACATCCACCCCGGACCCACGGCATATTTCTCTGCGGGATAGGTGTAGTAAGGAGGCTCACGCTCATAGGGGACACGTGACAGATAAAGATCGGTGTGATAGGGAACCACTTCGTTTGGCCCACACCAGCGGTCCCAGTCGAGCCACTCGGGAATCGGCTGCGCAGGAAAATCGCACTCGTACGCGCTGGGATAATTGTAACCAATGACGGATTGGATTTTGCCAATCCGACCGTTGCGAATCAATTCCACCGCCTTTCGCGTCGTGGGGTGAGACCGCTGCTGTTCGCCGGTTTGAAACACACGATTGTATTTGCGAACGGCCTGGACCATGACTCTTCCCTCGCGGATCGTATGGCTCAAGGGCTGCTCGCCATACATATCCTTGCCCGCTTGAGCTGCATGGATGCAGGGCAGGTAGTGCCAGTGCTCGGGAGTAGCATAGATGACGACATCTACCTCTTTCTGGTCCAGCAGATCGCGGTAATCCTGGTACACCTTTTTGGTGCGGTAGTTCCTGCCCCATTCAGCGGCCCGTTTCAGGTTGAAATCGGCCACAGCGACAACCCGCGCGTGATCGGGTAGTGCGCCTTGCCCTCCTTTGCCGATCATTAGTTGACCACTACGCCGTCCGCAGCCGATGATTCCCACGCCTATCTGGTTGTTTGGGCTCTGCATCGCTATACGTAGCGGAGCCGAAAGCGACTCATTCCCGGAAGAGTGGTACGCTGGCAATATCGTACCGGTCAGGGCCACGCCCGCAGCTTGCCCCAAAAGATGGCGCCGTGTGATCTTTCTATCCGCTGTCATTCGAGTCTCCTCACTTCGAAGCTTTTTTACTTAACGTGGGGGTAGATATTCGATGGGTTTTAGCGCCGTTCGATCAATAAAAGTGATGGTTCTCCATGAATTCACGTTTTGATTCCGTAGCAACAGCTACACGAAAGTGATTCTCCAAGCATACGGTGGTTGTTTCGTCACGCCAGTTTTGCCAGTTCGGCGCTGTGGACTTGAATTCTCCGGATTGCTTCGATGATGTGATCCATGTCGCTGCGGTCGGCCAGTAGCAGAGTCTGAAACATGCCAACGGTCGTCTCACATGCTTGCTTGTTGCCTTTGAGTTCCTGGAAACTGTTGCGATAGGCTTTTAGTCTCTGGGCACTAAACAGTCGTGTGAATCCGCGCGAATTGATTGCCTCGTCAAGTAAGCCATCGTAGTACTGTTCGTGATAGCCGCTGCTACTGGGGATGCCTTCGGCGCCGAGTGCTTTCATGAATTTGTTGCGCGGCAGACCGTTGAACCGCGCTGCGTCATATCCGAACGCGTAGAGATGCCAAACAGCCTGGCTGTTCTCCGGCAAGAGCATCGGTCGGATGCCGGGGATCTCTTTCAGGCCAGCCGTCAAGTAGTCGGCATTCGCGCGTCGATGCTCGGTATCCGTTATCAGTTTGTCTATTTCCTGCATGAGTAGGGCGGCCTGATAATGGTTCATCCGGTAATTCGAACCACGGCTGAAGCTGCCACTGCCCTGGTAGGACCCGAAGGAACGGCCACAGTTATGGAAAGATTGACAGTGGTCCGCAAGTTCATCGCTATTGCTGGTAATGGCGCCGCCATCGCCAACAGGAAGATGCTTGGAGTTCTGAAAGCTGAAGCAGCCCAGATCGCCCAGCGCACCACACCTGCGACCTTTGTACTCACTCAGCCACGCCTGGCATGCGTCTTCAATGACGGCCAGGTTGTGCTTTTTGGCAATCGCGTTGATTGGATTCATGTCGCAAGGCATGCCATAGATATGCACGGGCACAATGGCACGGGTTCGTTCAGTGATCCGACTTTCGATTGAAGACGGATCCATCGTCAGCGTGGCCGGGTCCGTATCGGCAAATACCGGCAGCGCTTTGTGAGCGAGAATCGTGTTATACGTTGCGATGAATGTGTAGGGGGATGTGATCACCTCATCACCGGCATCCACTCCCATGACATGCAAGGCGGTGATTAATGAGGTTGTGCCGCTGGCCGTAGCCACACACCGTTTGGCGCCGACTAATTCTGCATAGGCCGCCTCAAATTCCTCCACGGGCCCGCCACCAGCGGAACAGCACCATTTTCCGCTGCGCAACACCTTAATGACATTAGACTCCCATGACTCATTCCACTGGGGCCATTTCGGCCACCCCTCCTTGTGAATGCGTGTGCCTCCAAGCAGAGCCGGTTTGTCGGCTTTGGCGGCCACTGTTGTCGATGCTGCTGCCGATACTCTACCGGCGTCCAGCCAAGTCAGTGCAGCAGATCCTGTCGCTGCGGCTTGTACAAATCCACGTCGTGTCAGTTTGTCCTTCATGAAGTTGGGCCTTTAGTTTCACGAGAATCTCGCTCTTCTCGGCCTCGTTGTAGAACTGGGGGCCGTAAGGCTGATAGTGCAGTGGAGCCTTCCGCACTGGTGTCCCTCCGTCAATTGCGAACTCTCCCTTACCGACGGCTCTAACCGCATCTCCGGCAGAATTCGCGACGATCGACGCGGCACCAACAGTTGCCAAGAATTCGCGACGGTTTCTCATTGGTAAATCTCAGGGTGAGGTGACACTCTCCCAAATAATACTAGAGTTAATCATGATTTTATCCTGTTTGTTCAGGTGAAGCAAGAATGTATATGGTTTTCTTAGGATCACTTCGAGATAGATCTTGTCTACATGAAAAAGCTTTCGAACTTCCAGGGCTCGGACCCGTTTTCCGGGGTACCCAAAAGGTGAGTGGAGCTTGAAATTCGAGCTATAGACGCGGTATGCTGGATGCGATTTCTGCCCGTCATCGAAACATGCGTTGACGGTACTTAAGGATCATTCAGCAGCCCCCTGTTCACATGCCAGGAAATCGATCAATGAGTCCATCCAAACTGGAGATTCTGGCCTACGAAGATACGCCGCTGGGACCTTTATGTCTTCGTCGACGTGAACTGCTGGCTGAACCGGGAACCGTAATCACGGAAGTAACTCTGAACCACGAATTTCTGATGAGCAGTTACAACACCGATTCGGAGCGAGCGATTTCGAATCGATCGGTCGAGATCCACGGCGGTAGTAAAGTAAAGGCACTGGTAGGTGGCTTTGGTCTTGGGTACACAGCCTGGGAACTATTACAACATGTCAGCGTTGCATCAGTCGAGGTGGTTGAGTATTTGCCACAGGTCCTCGACTGGCTTCGTGAGGAGCTAATACCATTATCAACCGAATTGAATGCTGCCGAACATTTGCGACTTACGCCAGGCGATATTTATCAGCGACTACTGAGCGAGTCTGAGGAACAATTCGATCTGATCGTGATCGACGTAGATCATTCTCCAAGTGATCAGCTGGGTGAAAACGAACATGAATTCTATACGGCTAAAGGGCTTGCCGCAGCCAAAACACATCTGACCGAAGGCGGCGTTCTGGCCGTTTGGTCATACGCTGAAAACAGTAGTTTTTCTGAATCACTACGGATGACGTTCGACACCATTCACGTTGAGGCGATCAATACATTCAATGCCCTGGTCCATCATGAGCAAACAGATTGGCTGTTCTTCGGTGTAAAATGATACAGACCATCACGGTCGAACTTTCGGTGGCTGCAAGCTCTGCGCAGTTCAGATATCCAAAGAAGACAACAATGGACGAATGCCAACTTCGGCCAGGCGAGAGTAGAGTAACAGGCAAGATATGCCGGCGAGTAGACTGATCCAAGACAATGGTTAGGGGACGATGCTCACCATGATTGGTTGGCTTATGGATGCTCCGTAGTTCGCTTCCCACGTGGCTAAATCCGATCCGCTGAGGCCAGTTGGAGAATTGCCTCGTTGCCACTGGAGGAAGTCGGCCCCGTCCACGTCCTGGTCATTGTCATGATTGCCTTCAAACCAGATGAAATGATATAGTTCGTCCTTCCCCGTGGTATCAATGTCTCCGACCATGAGGAGGGTATCGCCCGGGAATTGATACGATGAGATTTGTGTGTTTGCACTGGCAACAGAAATTGCACCGCCACCGTTCATGGACGTTCAAAAGAGCTCCTTGCCCACAAATTTCGTTTCATCGAGTGGATCGGTTGTGGTTCCCACCAGGTAGACAAGGGACTTGCCATCGGCACTGATTTGAATATCGCCAATCCAGTCGTCCGGCCCCGACAAGGCGTTGTTCAGCTTGACCTGTGTGCCACTGGCAGTCGTAGACGCACTATAGAGATCGAATTGGTTGCCGGTAGTTAAATCGCCCTGATAGACGACGCGGCTCCCATCGGGTGTGAGTTGAAAATCGATCACCTCCGCCCCGGTCAGATCGGTTGTGCTCAGGCCGATTTGCGTTCCACTGGCGGTTGAGGACGCACTGTAGAGTGCGGATACACCGTCTACTACCAGGTCACCTCGGTAGATGACGCGGCTGCCATTGGGGGTGACTTGGAAATCGGAAATATCCGCTCCCGGCAATGTGGTAGAACTCAAATTGATTTGTGTCCCACTGGCATCCGTAGAGGAACTGTAGATTGCAAATTGGTTGTCAGTCACCAAGTCACCTCGGTAGATGACACGGCTGCCATTGGGGGTGATTTGGTAATCGGAGACATCCGCCCCTGCCAATGTGGTAGAAATCAAATTGATCTGCGTACCATTGCTAGTTGTAGAAGCACTGTAGAGTTCCGACACGCCGTCAGTCACCAAATTCCCTCGGTAGACAACCCGGTTGCCATCAGGAGTCAGCTGATAATTGAGGACATCTGCTTCTGGCAACGACGAAAAAGCTAGTCCGACCTGCGATCCATTGACAGATAGGGACGCCCCATAGAACGCGGTCACCCCTTTCGCTGCCAAATCACTTCGATAGACGACCCGACCTGTGGGGGTAATTTGGTAGTCGGAAAAAACATCGGTCTCTGGCAAAGGGGGGGAATTCAGGGCGACCTGCGATCCGGGGATCTGAGTAGTCGCTCCATAGAGTTCAGATAGGCCGTCGGTTGCCAGATCACCCCGGTAGACCACTCGACTGCCGTCAGCCGTGAGTTGAAAATCGGAAAAGACATCTCCATTTACCAATGCTCCGGTACTCAGCTTGAGCTGAGGTGCTCCCGCCGAGGTCGAGGTGCTAAAGAGCTCGAACACGCCGTCTGCTATTAGATCGCCACGATAGACGACACGAGTGCCACCATGGGTGAGTTGGAAGCTGGAGACATCGGCCCCCGATATCAACTCTGAGGAACTCAATATAAGCAGTTGTGCATTAGCAGGCAAAGACCATGCGGTTAGTACGTACGCCAGCACTACTGTCTTCAGACTCCTTGGCATTTTACTTCTTTCTCCCTAAAGGATCATGCAACCACATCTTCTAAGAATTGGTATGGGTACTTGCGGTCTTACTAAGTTGCCGCCATGCTCTGAATTGTCAGCGTGGTTAATAAAGGGTAAGTAACGTTTCGTATACCCCGAATTGGGCCTCCAGAGATCGTTCCACCCTACACGCTACCAAACAGTAACAAGGCCCCTATAACGTGCCGTTCAAGTCCTTATAGATTCAGGAGAGAATACCGTGACCTTACGCGAGAACATCATTGGGTTGATCCTAATCGCTATGTTTTTGAACAATTTGGGGCCCATGAGCCGAGTATCGGCGGCCAAAGATGATCCGCTTGCCGGCCGGGAAACGGTGGAAATCTGGCCTGATGGCGCGCCGGGTGCCGTCGGTGACGAACCTGTGGACCGACCGACCCTCACGTTATTTCTGCCCGATCCACAGCCTGAAAAGTGCGCTGCCGTGGTTGTTTGCCCTGGTGGTGGCTATGGCCATTTGGCGATTGGGCATGAGGGCCGCGAGATTGGTGAATGGTTCAACTCACTCGGTCTTGCCGCATTTGTGCTGAAGTATCGTATCGCACCCCGTTATGGACATCCGGCTCCACTGGACGACGCGCAGCGCGCCTTGCGACTTGTGCGTGCCCGTGCCCAGGAGTGGAGAATCGATCCGTCACGGCTTGGCATCATCGGGTTCTCGGCCGGTGGCCATCTCACTTCGACTGCGGCGACCCACTTTGATGACGGTGAGCAGAAGGCCACCGATCCGGTGGAGCGTCAGAGTTGCCGGCCCGATTTTGCCATTCTCTGCTATCCGGTGGTGACCATGACCGATCCATCGACCCATCGTGGATCACGGCGAAACCTTTTGGGTGACAGCCCCGATCCAAAACTTGTGCGGTGGTATTCCAATGAAACACAGGTGATTGCCCAATCGCCGCCGACGTTTCTTTTTCATACCGACGCCGATCAGGCCGTGCCAGCGGAAAATAGTCTAATGTATTATCTGGCGCTCCGAAAAGCGGGCGTACCGGCAGAGCTGCATGTCTACGAAACGGGTCGTCATGGTGTGGGACTGGCTGCCAGCGATCCGGTTCTTTCGACCTGGTCCGGCCATTGTGAAGATTGGCTCCGTCGCCGTGGTGTGCTTGATGGCCAAAAATAGAAAAAGCCACCGCCGCAATCGATCGCTAGCCCGGAGGAAGCGAGATGCGGGCGGTGGCTGAATGGATTCGAGCAAAAACTCTCAGTCCGGATTACTCTTTCCACTTGAGGGTGATGAAACGAGTACTGCCCTGGTCTTGCACCAGCATCAGTACGATTCCGTCATCGCGGGTCGTGTCCAAAGCCTGTTTGAATACCTCGGCCGAATCGATTTTCTGACGATTCACTTCCAGGATCAACACGCCGGGCCGCAAACCGGCCGTTTGGGCCAGCGATCCTCGAGCTACTTTGCTAATCACAACGCCTTGCGGTTGCTCCTCATAACCCAAACGCTCGGCAAGCTCGGGAGTTAATGTCTCCACTGCCAGGCCCAAGCTTTCCATGGTCTCCTCTTCTAAAGATTCCTGCCTCGATTCATTCTGTGCGTGTTGCTTCTCTGGCGTCGGCAACTCACCGAGTGTCACGCTGATTTGCTTGCGATGGCCATCCCGTAATACGGTCAAAAGGACTTCTGTTCCTGGCGCCAACATGGCGACTCGATTGCGAAAAGCGCCCGGATGCACGACCCGCTTGCCGTCGAGTTGGACAATGATATCTTCACGCAGCAAGCCAGCCTTTTTCGCTGGGGAATCATCGCCGACACCGCCGATCAACACCCCTTTAGTGTCTGCCGATCCAAACGCTTTGGCCATGTCGGTCGAAAGTGACTGGATTAAAATGCCGAGAAAGCCTCGGCGCACAGTACCACTGTTCACCAATTGATCACGAATGTTCCGAGCCAGATTTATCGGGATGGCAAAGCCGATCCCCTGATAACCGCCCGATCGGGAAGCGATGGCCGTGTTGATACCAACTACCTCGCCGTCCAGATTGACCAGCGGGCCTCCTGAGTTTCCCGGGTTGATGGCGGCATCGGTTTGGATGAAATTTTCGTAGTCGACAATGCCGACACCAGTGCGACCTTTGGCGCTGACAATGCCGGCCGTCATAGAATTGGTCAACCCAAATGGACTGCCAAATGCCAATACCCATTCGCCCACATCAAGTTGGTCGGAATCAGCCAGCGGAATGAAGGGCAGGTTTTTGGCGTCAATTTTAATGACCGCCACGTCGCTTTTCTTGTCACTGCCGATGAGAGTGGCTTCCATCTCACGGCCATCATGTAGCCGAACCGTGACCTTGTCCGCACTGCCGACGACATGATGGTTGGTCAGGATGTGGCCATCGGCGGAAACCAGAAACCCGGAACCCTCGCCGCGAACTTGTCTTTCCCGCGGCCGTTGAGGGGATTGATGGAATTTTCGGTACTGTTCGTATTGGTCGCCGAAAAACTTTTTGGCCAGGTCTTCCCCATATGGATTTGACCCAAATGGATCAGAAGGGTCGGCGACGCCACGTATGGTTTGCTCGACCCGAATCGAGACGACTGCCGGGGATACGGTTTTGCCGATTGTGGAAAATGCCCGGCTGGATGCGCGAAGAGTATCCAGAGCCTGATGATGTTCGCCCGTTTGAAGGTTATCAATAGTAGGCTCGGCAATTGCCGGTGCCGCCAACAGCATGAGGCTCATCATGGTAACGCCAACGGCTGCTGAAGTTGGCCAAATTCGGTAGCGGTGGGAAGGGGTGGACAAATAGAGTTTCACGGTGGGACTCCTTAAAATTGTTTAGAAGGCTGGAATGAGCCCCGTAAGCCAACACAAACCCTGCGCCGATCCGGTATGATCAGACCCAACGGATCAGACCACGCCGGAACTGCGCACGACTTGCCCAGCCTGCGGGTTATTCGTTTAAGTACGTGTCATTCAGTTCAGACAGTTGTTCTACGTATGGGAATAAAACAAGTTCGCGCTGATTCACTATGAAAAGTTGTACAATAGGTCTGCTATGGATGTCGATACCTGGGATAGTCCCAGGTCATTTGAGTCGATCGTAGGCTAAATGGCTTTTTCAGCCGGTTGTTATCGATTTTTGGAGAGTGTGCTATGACGGTCAGGTCAACAGGTCAGGTTTTGGGGATTCTCCTGCTGCAGGTAAGTATCCTGGCCTTGCCAGGAGCCTTAGCAACTGCTGCGGCACCTCTCGACCGCAGCATCAAACGGTTGGATCCGGTGCAGCGTGAATTGGTGGCTGTCCAGGAACCCATTTCCGGAAAAATCTACAACCACTACAGCGACCGTCTTAGCCGGCGTGTGTGGGCTTTTGCCAGATCGGATGGCAGTTTTTCCCATGCCATGGGTGAGGGAACAACCCAGAATACCAAGGATTTTGACTTCCCCTACTCGACCGAACAACAACAAGCCATCATTGCCGAGGTTGCTCCTCGTTGGGCAAAATCGATGCAGCATGTTGGCTCGGAAGCTTTCGTTCGTCTCAACAGCGAACAGACCTGGAAACTCGTACAGCAGCTGACAGTCCCGAGTCTCTTCGATTTAGAAACCATGCGCCGTTGGGAATGGCATGGCCAACGCCGGGTTGCCGTCGGGCATACAGGCGGCTATCGCTGGCGGGTGGTGGATGGTCGTTATCGGCCAGAGCGCGGCTATTCGTATGGCGTGGTGTCTATGCCGACGGGTTGCAACTCGTGCAGACGGGCGGGTAGTGCGTACTAGATTTCATCATTCCTCGTACCACTTGCCGTCAGCTCATGGTTCAGCTTTTCGCTATCGCCAGTGATTAAAAGCTGGCCAGCACTCAACTCGACCGTTTCCAGATGGCATCGCTGCTTGTCGGTGCTTAGAAATTGATCGATCGGTAGCAGGGCGATGGGGCGGTTTGCTTGCCGAACCCAACGTAACGGGAGGTGGTGTGCACGTGCACTCTGACGGCAAACTTGTACGATCTTTTCCAGGGGAATCGGCAATGCTCCGGCGTGAGCGCTTTCTAGACGGATGGCTAGGCCATCGGCTTCGACCACATAGGGAACCATACGTAACGTTACGACCGTGTCGTAATGGGCATCCTGGTAATGAAATCCCACCAGCAGCCAAGGATCGGTGAATGCCACGCGAAGATCCGAAATGGTTTCGGGTAACCATCCGGGGAATTTTTCTTCTAAGGCAACTGCCAGCCAACCATTCACGTCGGTGTCGGTAAACAGGGCTTCCCAAGGGGCCGTTTGTTGTGCCGTGCTGGCCAGTGCTGAAACACGACTTTCCAATCGAAGACTGGCGGTGCGTAAGGTTTGTGTGTCGGTCGCCAGCGCTTCTCGGTAATAGGGCTGCACTTGATGCAAGCTCCAACGGAGCAGACCGAACCCTCCGATCCCCAGCAGGGTCAGGGTTGCCACTGTCGACAAGACGATTTTTCGCGTTTTTTTCAACAACGGACTCGCTATTGTTGAAATGAGAACTGGTGCGGAAGTCGTATTGCCGCGAATCTTACAACTCTGATCCACAGGCGTCAATTTTGCTTAGGAATGATAGGTGAGTTGGGGTGCAGGAAAGCACTTTGACCCTTGAAAATGCTAGCATGCCAGGCAAAGCCAGCATAAGATGCTTTCGCCACTTCGTGGCTATTGCGCTATACCTGCCGTTGACCAGCACCGTGCAACCACTAGAATACCGCCTTCTGCGGCATTCCCACTGCCCCATTCCAGCCTGACCCCCAACGAGTAAACGACTTTGATGACAGAAATAGAGTCATCCCCTGAGGATGCTTCCCCCCTGGAAGCTGCGCGGCGTGATAAGTTGCGCAAGATTATCGAGTTAGGCCATGATCCCTGGGGCTCAAGATTCGACCAACGATCGATGATTGGCGACATTCGTTTGCGCGCTGACGAAATAGTTTTTCGCACCGAGGCGGGCGAATCGGTTGAATTGCCCGACTTGGACAGTATGGCTCACGATGAGACTACCGACGATTTCAATTTCCGCCAATGGTTGGCCGATTTGGGACCTGGGACCATGGAAGGACCACAGGTTCGGGCGGCAGGCCGGATTGTGCTGCATCGTGATAAAGGCAAGTTGAAGTTCATCGATATTCGGGATATGAGCGGAGACATTCAGCTATTTATCGGTAAGAAGCAACTAGGAGACGATTGGGAGCTTGCTCAATGCGTTGATTTGGGTGACCTGATTGGTGTCGATGGCCAACTGAAGCGAACCAAGACTGGAGAACTGTCCATTTTTGTCGAGCGGTTGCACTTTTTGAGCAAGTCCTTGGCAACACCACCCGACAAGCATGGTGGCTTGCAAGATGCTGAGTTGCGGCAACGGCAACGCTATCTCGATCTGATTCATACCGAGGGTGTGTTGCCCCGTTTTCTCAATCGCACCAAGATTGTGCGTTCCATTCGCAGCACCTTGGCTGCCCAAAATTTTGTCGAAGTGGAAGGGCCAACCTTACATTCTATCGCCGGAGGTGCTGCGGCTCGGCCCTTCGTGACCCATCACAATGCGCTCGATATCGATCTCTACCTGCGCATAGCCTTAGAGCTGCATCTGAAACGATTGATGGTGGGAGGAATCGAACGAGTCTATGAGTTGGGCCGTGTCTACCGCAATGAAGGAATCGATCAAAAGCACAATCCAGAATTTACCATGCTCGAGGTCTATCAGGCCTACGGAGACTACCGGTCGATGATGGATCTGACGGAGCAGTGCATCTGTCAGGCGATTGAGGCAATTGCTGAGAGGTCAGGGAGTGAAGGACAAGAGGAAGTTTCCACTTATATCCTCCCTTACGGTGAGACGAACATCGATTTCACTCCACCATTCGAGCGCCGCACCTATGCTGATTTGTTCCAGGAATATGCGGGTGTGGATCCGAATGCTGAAGGGGCTGTGACTCAATTGGCCACAGAGCATCATATCGAAACGGCCGGTCGGCATCCCGATGTGGTGAAAAACGATCTGTTTGAAGAATTGGTAGAAGACCACTTGAAAGGCCCCCTGTTTGTCATTAACTACCCAAGCAGTATTTGTCCCTTGACCAAACGCAAACAGGACAATCCGGCAATTGCCGAACGCTTCGAACTATTTATCGAAGGGATGGAGTTGGCCAATGCCTACACGGAACTGAACGATCCGGACCTCCAGGAAGAGCTATTTAAGACTCAATTGGCTGGCCTTTCGGAAGAGGATTCCATGGCGAAAATGGACCACGATTTTATCCGAGCACTCCGATACGGCATGCCCCCTGCGGGCGGTCTGGGCATCGGCATCGATCGGCTGATCATGTTGCTAACCAATACCCAATCGATCCGCGACGTAATTTTGTTTCCCCTATTAAGGCCAGAGTAGTGAGTTGAGGGTTGCCCTATGGATTCCGCAATCCGCAATCCGCATTCCGCATTATGTTATTTCCCAAGGACGGGACCCTATGTACAAACTTCTCCTTTGTTGGCGTTATTTGCGAACACGCACGATCGCATTGATCTGTATTGTCAGTGTCATGCTGGGTGTGGCGACAATGATTGTGGTCAACAGTGTGATGGCCGGGTTTACGCATGAAATGCAGACACGCCTCAATGGTATGCTGGGCGATATTGTACTCGAAAGCCGCAGCATGGATGGGGTATCTGACGCTGCCAAACACATGGCAAAAATCCGTGAATTGGCGGGGGATCAAATCGTTGGCATGTCACCGACTGTGGTTGTCCCTTCGCTGATGTACATCAATGTGGGAGGCCAAATGCTACCTCGTCATGTCACGTTGGTAGGGATTGACGCACAAACGTACGCCACGGTCAGTCAATTTGGTCAATTCCTGCAGCATCCGGGCAACCGAGAACAGTTGCAATTCCAGTTGCGAGAAGGTGGATACGATGTGTATGACCATCAGGTGGATGAGCCTCAGTTGACCATGCCCCGCAAGCAGATGCGTGATGCAGGTTGGCCCCATCGTCGCTACAAAAATCGGCTGGCAAAGCAACAGGCCAGACAGCATGTTGCTTTGAACCCGTCAGTCATCGAAACGGATGCTGCCAAGACGGAGTTGCAGGCGGGCAAGAATGAACCGGCCACAACTTTGCCCGCTACGGTCAATCCGTTTGCACAATTGGATTCGGTGGCGACGGGTCGCGATTTTGATCCCAACACAGAACAGCATCCGGGTATTGTGTTGGGGATTGGTTTGTGTAGTTATCGTTCCGCCGATGGGGCCGATCATTTTGCCGCCTTGCCGGGTGATGATGTACAGGTCGCCTTTCCCACGGCTTCTTTACCACCTCAGATACAAAGTGGCTCTTACACAATTGTTGATTTTTATGAAAGCAAAATGAGCGAATACGATTCCAGTTTTGTTTTCGTGCCCATCCGCACATTGCAACAAGATCGCGGCATGTTCGATCCGGAAACGGGAATTGGCAATTTCAATTCAATCCAAATCACACTTCGCCCAGGGGCGGATGCCGTAAGGGTTCGTGACGTACTTCGCAGCCAATTTCCAGCTCAACAGTACATGGTAAGCACCTGGCGGGATAAGCAAGGGCCCCTGTTGGCGGCCGTGCAGATGGAAACGGCGGTACTCAATTTGCTGCTGTTCATGATCATTGCCGTGGCCGGCTTTGGCATCCTGGCAATCTTTTACATGATTGTGGTGGAAAAGACCCGCGACATTGGTATTCTCAAATCATTGGGTGCATCGGGCAGGGGGATCATGGGGATTTTTCTTGCTTACGGACTGAGCCTGGGGATCGTCGGTTCAGGGGTGGGGTTGGGCCTGGGCCTGGCTTTTGTCACCAACATCAATCGCATAGCCGATCTGTTGGGTCAGCTCACCGGGCGGCCCGTGTTTGATCCATCGATGTACTATTTTCAAGAAATTCCCACCATCGTCGAACCGGTGACCGTGGCTTGGATTCTGATGGGGGCAATCAGTATCGCCGTGTTAGCGAGCATCCTGCCGGCGCGACGTGCCGCCCGGCTACATCCCGTGAAAGCCTTGTGCTATGAATAACACCCTTTCGCAATCATCACCTTCAACTTTCGATGCGTCTGACCGCGCTGTTCCTCGGTCGGATGGCCCAATTTCCACAGTCGCTCAAGTGGCGCAGGCCGCTCTGCAGGAACCGGTGGCTGGGCCAGCACATTTGGCCGCCCGAGGTTTGCTGAAGAGCTATCGCAAGGGCCCGATTGGTATCCCCGTTTTGCAGGGCATCGAGCTGGAAGTTCGAGAAGGAGAATTTCTTGCGATTATTGGCCAGAGTGGCTGTGGTAAGAGCACTCTGCTGCACTTGCTTGGTACCCTCGATCAGCCTGACGCGGGAGAGGTGGTGTTTGAGGGCCATCGGATTGACAATCTGCCTCAGTCGGCACGCGACATCTTGCGTAATCGCCATTTTGGCATGATTTTCCAATTTTACCATCTGTTGCCTGAATTGACGGCGTTGGAAAATGTTCTCACCCCAGCTTACATTGCGGAAGGGATCTTAGGCTATTGGCGACGACGCAAGGAGTATCGACAGCGAGCCACCGAACTGCTGAGCCTGGTGGGCTTGGAGCACCGTCTGAACCATCGACCTCGAGAGATGTCTGGAGGCGAAATGCAACGGGCGGCCATCGCTCGTGCTTTACTTGCTCGACCTCGGGTACTATTTGCCGATGAACCGACCGGAAATCTCGATCGGGCTAGCGGTGAGCATATCATGCAGATATTGCGTCGGTTGAACGAGCAGCAAAAGCTCACTATAGTCATGGTGACGCACGATGCGTGGATTGCCCAGCAGTCGGACCGGGTGGTGAGTTTAGTCGAAGGCCGAATAGTGTAGAGTTATGGTTTATTTCGCCAAAGCGAACTTGGGCAATGCTCGCGTGGGATGCGGTTTAAGAGGCAGCGTTGGAATCGCGATCATTCTCTAAGATACGTTTGGCTGGGATGCGAGCGATGGATTTGGAATTGCCGCAACTTGAAGCAGCAGAGATGTCATGTCACGACAGATATATATCAATGGTCAAATGGTTCCTCAGGAAAAAGCAGTGATCAGTGTTTTTGATCATGGCTTGCTCTACGGGGATGGAGTCTTTGAAGGATTGCGCAGCTATGATGGGCAAGTTTTTCGCTTGCAGGCGCATGTGAACCGATTGTGGGAATCGGCTCAAGCGATCTGCCTGGAGATCCCGATGACCCAGGAGGAAATGTGCGAAGCAGTTTGTGCGACTCTGCGCACCAACCAAATCGAAGATGGCTATGTACGTGCGATCGTCACTCGGGGAGTAGGTACGCTGGGGCTCGATCCCAACAAGTGCAGTCATCCACAAGTGATTATCATTGCAGATACGATTGAGCTTTACCCCCAGGAATTCTACCAGCAGGGGCTCGAAATTGTGACCAGCAGTGTCAGTCGCATCCCACCCACATCGCTCAATCCGAGGATCAAGTCGCTCAATTATCTCAACAATATCCTGGCCAAAATCGAGGGACTGCAATCTGGTTGTATTGAGGCACTTATGCTCAACCATAAGGGTGAGTTGGCAGAGTGTACGGGTGACAACATCTTTTTGGTACAAGGTGGAAAATTGCTTACGCCACCCTTGGATGCGGGGATCTTGGATGGAATTACCCGCCAGGCGGTGATCGAGTTGGCACGCGAACAAAATATCGAAGTGTTGGAGATGTCTCTTACGCAGCATGATGTCTATATCGCTCAAGAGTGTTTCCTGACCGGCACCGCAGCCGAAGTGATACCCGTGGTCAAGGTCGATAAGCGTCAGATTGGCACTGGCAAACCAGGACCTATCACAGTGGACCTGCAGGAAAGATTTCACGTCTTGACTCGGGCGTAGGGGCAATAGGAACGGGCTATTTATACTGTAAGGCGAGCGGTAGTTGAGAATTACCAGAATACAAGCACGCAGCGCAAGCAAGTGGGTACCTGTGTGTGACCCACTTGCTTGCGCTGCGTGCTTGCATGGGGTTATTTGCCGTTCCTAGCCCGCATATACGGTTTATAGCCCAGATCAAATCAGGAGATTCTCCCCATGCAATTTCAGGCCAAGCGGCTTTTCAATTCGGCCCTCTGGGTGTTTCTGCTGACTCTTCTGGCTGCGTATCTGGTTGGGAGCCGGGTTGCGCCTACCTGGGAAGTCAACCGGGTGCTGGTGGAGGTCGAATGGACTGCCGAGGGATATATCTATCTTGAAGAGGATGGGGAGAAGCGATTACTCGAACGTCCTGAGGCATTCGAAGATTCTCTGCTCAATGCAGATACGTTGAATCAGTTAGCGGCTGAGGGCCAATCTCCAGAAAAGACCGAGCAATATGTGGTTGCACAAGTTGCCGATGGCAGCGGAGGTTTCATTGAAAAAGTTTATCGCTTGCAGGCCAGCCGACATTGGAAGTTATGGTCATTTTTACCCGCATTGGTAGCGATCATTCTATGCTGGATTACCAAAGAGCCCATCCTGTCACTGTTTGCGGGTATTGTCGTGGGCGCTGCGCTGATCGGAATTCCCGATGTGCTCAGTGGGATTTTGATTCCATCGATCGGCACCGAGTCGGCGGCCACCATTCTCATTTTGTATTTGTGGTTGTTGGGCGGTCTGATGGGTGTTTGGGAAAAAACGGGCGCTTCGCGTGCGTTTGCCGATACCATGTCGACTCATTTTGTCCGTGGCCCCCGAACAGCGAAGCTGGTTGCCTGGATGTTGGGAGTCATATTTTTTCAAGGAGGCACCGTGAGTGCTGTATTGGTCGGTACAACCGTCAAGCCACTGGCCGACAAGGAGCGAGTCAGCCATGAGGAGCTGTCGTTGATTGTGGATGCGACTTCCTCACCCATTGCCGTGCTCTTGGCCTTTAATGCCTGGCCTCTCTACGTGCAGGCCTTTATGGGAGTTGCGGGTGTTTCTTACCTGGCGACAGAAGCAGATCGAGTGGCCTTTTTTTTCAGGAGTATTCCCTTGAGCTTCTACGCCATCGGTTCAGTCTTGCTGACGTTTTTGCTGAGTATCGACAAGCTGCCATGGACACCACTCAAGCTGCGTCAGGCACGTCACCGCGCCCGTACAACCGGGCAGCTTGACGCAGCGGATGCCGAACCCTTGGCAATGACCCATGTCCAGACTTCAGCGGAAAAGAAAATGGAACAGCAACAGGGGTTGGGAGATCATTCATCCCATGTGCTCGACTTTCTGTTGCCGTTGGCGGCCTTGTTGAGCGTGGCCATCGGAACTTATTTGGCTTACGGTTCCCCCCAGGTGCTATGGGCCTTTGCTGTGGCTCTGACGTTGGCCGCCCTACTAGGTTGGTACCGAGGGATGCCGTTGCGGCAAATTGTGCTGGCGATGATTGAAGGGCAAAAGAGCGTGGTGCTGGGGAGTTTTATTCTGTTATTGGCAATTACTATTGGCAACCTTTCCCAGGAAGTGGGAGGAGGCCGCTATCTGGTTTCCATACTGGGAAACCTTCAAGCCTATTGGGCCTTGCCAGCGTTGGTATTTTTGATGGCGGTGGTGATTTCTTTTTCTACCGGCACCAGTTGGGCCACTTTTGCCGTAACTCTGCCGTTGGTCATGCCGCTAGCTCACGCGATCGCCATGAACCAAGGGTTGGCACATCCGGAGCTGTACTTGTCGATTAGCTTTATCGCTTGTCTGAACGGGGGCGTGTTTGGAGATCAGTGTTCGCCGATCTCGGATACCACCATTCTCAGTTCGATGTGTACCGGCGCGGATTTGATGGATCACGTAACCACGCAAATACCAGTGGCCATGCAAGCCGCCGTATTGGCGGTAATAGGCTGGACCGTGCTAGTGTTGGTGGCCGTGTAGGATGGAACGAGGAGCATCAGGCAACGACGAATAAGAATTCGCTAGCACGCAGCGCAAGTAAGTGGGACTCATGTTGAGATCCAAAAACCTTCGCCTTCAGGACCTGTTGATTTAATCAGCCGCCGGGCGTTAATTCAACAGCCCGTTCAGGCGGTGGACTTCACTTCGATTGGCCGAGGATCAGGGTGTTGTTGGCTCGATGTGCCAGGAATGACTTGTTTTCAACTTTGTCAAAATTGGCCAGATGGCGACGGGCTTTTTCCAGCCGAGCCTGGTCTTCACGAGATAGTCGCCAGGAGAACAGATGAGTGGCACGCAATTCGGTGGAATCTTCCGTTACCGTACGTCGGATTTCGACCGGCACCACTCCATGGCGGCTGAGTGCTTCGTTGAGTTTTAGACGTGGCATCGGCGGAGGCGTTCCGTGCATCATGGTGTTGAGTCGCGCGTACCAGTCGGAAAATTCACGAAAGCGAATCAGAGCAGTGGGGTGTTCCGCTGGAACGGTTGCCACATGGTAGGTCCAGGTCGGACTGGAGAGCGTTAGTTGACCTGTGGAATCATCAAAGGTTTCCTCGAATTCGGGATTTGCAGAAAACTTGAGCAACTCGTCCTCTTGTTGATCGGCCCAGCGGGAAAGTTTTTTCATGAGCCGTTCGATTCGTTCGGTGGAAATTTCAGTCCGCCGTTTTCCGGCCAGATCGAGCAAAATAAACTGTCCTGGTCGTGCCGCAGTAGGACGTCTGAACACAGCGGTTTGAGCCGGTTCATCCACAAAGTCGTAAACTACCCCAGCGGCAAACAGGGTGACCGTATGACTGACCGGATCGGGTTCATCACCCACGAAGACGTGTGTTTCTATCCGGAAATCCTGGGATTGGGCTTCTGCTGTTGGTGCTGAACCCAAAAGGCCGACCAGGAATCCCAGGAACATTGCCAGAGAAACTGCGGGTGCGTGAGAGAACATGGCTTTCTTCCTTGAAAACGTGCGCAAGGCACAGGACTTACCACTAATTGGATGGACAAAAATCCAATACAGTGGGCAATGTGAGAGACCGGACAGGAAGCGTAATCCTCGCCGGTATTTGTGTAAACAGCATTTTATAAACTTAACCCGCATATTTCACCCGTTTCTGCTACGGCGTCCCAAGTCCTTCTGTGGCTGCGTTATGTTTCGGCCCGCGATCCTCAACGTGTATAAAAACACGCCTGCGGTCGCAAACCTCACATGCCTTGCCACAAAAGGACTTAAGCCACCTCGCGACGAAACGGATGAAATATCCGGGTTAAAAGGGGACACTTATTTGTTTGGGTGTCCCCATTTGTCTCCCCATTTGTCCTATTCGTCCCTTTGTGTGCTATCAGCCCCGAAGGGGTGTTCTTAATGGAAGCTTCCGGCTTTGCCGCAGGACTGGCAGAATTAGATTATTACGCAGTCAAACTGCCTGGCTATTCCGCACGCCAATCGGCCAGATGGATTTCCACCGAACTGCGACCGCGCCAGTTATTGATGACTGGTTGAAAAGCAATAGAGAGTTGCTCACCTGCCTGGGAAAGCTCTTCTTCCCAATCACCACCGCCGAAAGCGACCGCGCGCATCTTTACCCCGTGTTCGTCAAAGGTCATTGACAGATGGCGGCCACCGTTGCCTATCCGGCGTGGAGGTCCCGCTAATCGTACGTTGTTCGCACAGAGTACCGGTCGTGTATTGCCATTGCCAAATGGCGCCAGGCTTTCGATCTGTCGAACCGTTTGGTGGGTGAGCGATTGGAGTGTTGTTTCGGCATCGATATGCAACTGAGCCTCACGTTGTTCCGCCGAAATCTGTTCTGTCGCGAGAGCACAAAAGGCTTCACGAAATGCGTCCAGCCTGCTTTCTTCAATCTTGAGGCCTGCGGCCGCCTGGTGTCCGCCATGGCTCACTAAATATTGGTCGCAGGAGGCAAATGCGGAGTGTAAATTAAAACCGGGAATGCTCCGTGCAGATCCGATGCCGGGCCGTACGCCCAGAGGATCGGTGGCGACGAGCACCACCGGCCGATGGTATTTTTCCGCCAAACGCCCTGCCACAATGCCGATCACTCCCGGGTGCCATTGATGGTGGGCCAACACCAAGGCTGAGGCATCCGCGAAATCAGGCCGTTCCTTCACTTGCTTGGTAGCAGCCAACTGAATGCTTCGTTCCAGCGTCTTACGTTGCTCGTTCAAGTCGTCGATGTAGATTGCCAGTTGCTGGGCCCGGTCACGATTTTCAGTGGTCAACAGCTCGATGCCAAGTAGGGCCTGCCCCATTCGACCGGCCGCATTGAGACGTGGGGCAAGAGAGAAGCCAATGTCGTCTCCTGCAAGTTGCTTTTTTTTGCCGAGCCCTGCCTGCTGGATGAGCGCTGCCACGCCAACCGTGGGGTGAGTACTGAGACAGTTGAGACCATGTCGTACGAGGATTCGATTTTCGTCGATCAGTGGAACCACATCCGCCACCGTACCAATGGCTGCCAGGCCTACCGCTTGCATCAGAAAGGATTTGTACTTCGGGCTCACACGTTGCTGCTGATCGGCCTGTTGACACAAGGCCCAGGCCAGCTTGAGTGCCACTCCGGCGCCGCAGAGCTCCGGAAACGGGTAGGTGGTGTCAGGCAGATTGGGGTGAACTAACGCTGCCGCCTGAGGCAGACTGCTGGCCATCTGGTGGTGGTCGGTGATGATGAGAGTAAGTCCCACTTCGGCAGCCACATCGGCTTCCGCCACGCTGGCGATACCGCAGTCGACCGTGACGATCAGCCGAGTGCCTTGCTGCGCCAACTTGCGCAGTGCGGAGGAATTCAGACCGTAGCCTTCGTCGATCCGATGCGGCACATAGAAATCGACATCCGCGCCCAGCATTCGCAGGCATTTCCAGAGGATGGCCGTGGAGGTCATGCCATCCGCATCGTAGTCGCCGTAGATGGTGATTTTCTGCTGATCCCGGATTGCCTTCAGAATCAACTCGGCCGCAGTTGTCGTGTGAGGCAATTCTGACGGATCGCGGAGGCCGGAAAATTTGGCTTCCAGAAACTCTCGAGCTGTGGCCGGATTGTCGATCCCTCGGGCCAGCAGCAGCTGGGCTACCACCGTGGGAATCTGCGCCGCCCGCTGGAGATCCGAGGTCCGCTGGTTATCGTAGGCGGCGATGTGCCAGCGTTTGGGCATGGACAAGACCAGCGTTCAGGCATAGACAAGTATGGTCAACAACGGGTAGATGAAACGGCGTGTAAATGAAACGCCCTACGAGTACTTTCTGTTGTGGCAATCATAAAAGTAAGGCCATAAAAGTAAGACTTGACCAGACACAAGCTACTTTTTCTTTTCGACGTGTTCCGTGTGTCGCCGCAAACGGGGACAGTATTTCTTGAGCCGAAGCTTTTCGCCCCCGCCCTTGCGGCGGATCGTGTAGTTGTAGTCGCCCGTTTCTGAACATACGAGAAAAACTACTTCCACCTTTTTTTTGCGTTTGCCGCCACTTTTCTTTGCCATCGTCTTACTCGTTCCAATTTAATTCGCCAGAGAGACTGCCAAGGGTAGATTCTAGTAGGGCCGATCGATTTCTTCCAGGGGGGGAGGGAAAAGTTGAGCGTTGAGGGGGAGGCGGGCGAAATATGGGGGAGGCTTCTAATCCTTACTCCCCCCCTACCTGTGGCTCCCGGCCTACTCCTTTTATCCCGGATATTCACTTTGCGAGCATCTATTTGTGTGGATTGGACCGTTTTTTGCATATTCTGTGGCCAAGTACGGGCGGTTGTGTCAAATTGAGTATAGTGGAGCCATTTTTCTCCCGTAGCCTGTAACCCCAGTAAATCTCGTGCTTCCTCCATCCACCGGTCTGCCGTCGCTGCCTCCCTCTGATGGGTCACCGGTTTCGCAGCTATCAGAGGCAGATTTACAGGGTCGTGCCGTGTCGACAGATCGTGCCGTGTCGACAGATCGTGCCGTGTCGACAGATCGTGCCGTGTCGACAGATCGTGCCGTGTCGACGGGCAGCCATTCAGCCATTGGCGGAAATACTGATACGGTCGAGGTCCCTCCGTCCACAGTCCATGAAGGAAGGTCTCCTGGATCAAGGCGGTTGGCGGTGAGTTGGCTGGCCATGGCGGCCCATTGGTTGTTGGCTGGCAAGAGTTCCGCCTGGTTGAGCAGTTTTCTCATACACGTGTCAATTGTTTTGGCCCTCTCCTGGTTGGTACTTGTCCAGCACCGGGAATCTCCCCTAGGTTCCCTGTCAGGCAGACTGGCGGAGCGGCCGATCGAAGATGTGCTCGACTTAGAAACCGAGGCGTTGATGATCGCCGCCGGTGGTGCGTCGAGCGATCTGGCGGCACCTAGTGACCAGGTCGCCCTCAATACGGCCATGATGACCACGGCTCCAATGACTCTGCCGGTACTGCAACCATGGAGTGAAACGGGGGAACAGGTGGTGGAGTCGGTCGCGGAGACGATCGGTCAGCCATTGCTCCAACGTGGCGGGGGACTCTCAGGACGGAGTGCAGGGAATCGTCGCGAGTTGGCGCTCGCCGGAGGTGGTTCGTTAGCGAGTGAAGCGGCGGTTGATCGTGGGTTGGCCTGGCTGTCTGCCCATCAATGGCAAGATGGCGGCTGGCGTTTTGATTTGGAAGTGTGTCCCACTTGCCAAGGGGCCTGTCGAAATTCGGGTGCTTTTGGTTCGACCACGGCCTCGACTGGTCTGGCCATACTCTGTTTTCTTGGAGCTGGCTACACCCAACAAGAGGGGCCCTACCAGGAACTGGTGGCCAGTGGTTTGTACTATCTCACCGAACGGATGATTCACACTTCCTTTGGTGGTGACTTGCGTGACGGCGTCGCCGGTACTATGTATTCTCACGCCATCGCCACCCTTGCGCTGTGCGAAGCCTACGCCATGACTGGGGATGAAAATTTGGCGGGTCCGGCGCAAGCAGCGATCGATTACATTGTCAACGCTCAGCATGAACAGGGAGGCTGGCGTTACCAGCCTGGTGATCCGGGCGACACCACCGTGACCGGTTGGCAACTTGCGGCGTTAAAAAGTGGCATGCTGGCCAACCTCAAGATACCGTACGACGTGTGGCGCAAGGCATCGGCTTTTCTCGACAGTGTGCAAATCGATCAGGGAACTGCCTACGGCTATCAAGGTAAGAGTCAGATGTCTCCTGCCACCATCGCCATCGGTCTATTTGGGCGAATGATGCTCGGCTGGCCGCGCAGTCATCGTCCACTGATGAAGGGAATCGCACGTCTGGACAAACTGAAACCGAGCAAAAATCATATCTATTTTGATTATTATGCGACCATCATCATCCATCATTTTGGTGGTAAAGGATGGAAACGCTGGAACTTGCGCATGCGTGAATATTTGGTCAAAAATCAGAGCGCTGCTGGCCATGAACGGGGCAGTTGGTACTTTGAAGAACCCCACAGCCATCCTGGCGGACGACTCTACACCACCGCCATGGCGATCATGACACTCGAGGTGTACTACCGCTATCTGCCTCTCTATCAAGAAGCAATGATCGAGCGGGCTCCGTGAGAAGGAAGAGGTGTCGGGTGTCGGGTAAAAACTTACTAGCGTGCAGCGTAAGTAAGTGGAAAACCCTCAGATACCCACTCGCTTGCGCGTCGTGCTTGTATTCTGGTGAATTTTCAACGGCCACTTGACTATCACCACTCAGGCGGACGGTTTTCCACATGCGCGGCAATTCCTTCCCGGGCTGCCGCGGTGGTATGGGCCGTTGCGCTCATGGCGGCGCCTGCTGAAAGTTGAGTGGAGAGAATTTCGCCGATGGTTTCGTTGAGCATTCGCTTGGTGAGTTGGTTCGCTTCAGGGGCACCCTTAGCGCACTGGTTCGCCAGCGTAACCGCACGTGCCCACACCAGGTCTGGTTTCACCAGTTCGTGAAACAGGCCCAAACGGAGTGCTTCGTTGGCTTCGATGGTGTCCGAAGTAAGCAGCAAACGGGCCGCCTGCCCCGCCCCGACGCGGAAGCTGAGCAAAGGTGCAACCACTCCGGCGACGAGTCCTCGTCGTGGTTCCGGTAAACCAAAATGGGCCTCATGGCTGGCCACGACCAGGTCGCTGGCTACTACCAGGCCAGCTCCTTCAGACAGCGCCGGCCCGTTCACTGCGGCGATAATCGGTTTGGTGATTTCCAACATGCGGAGCAGCAAATCACGGTAAGCCATCGCGTCTTCTCCCCACTGCTGCAGGGCTGCCTGCTGTACGCTGGCAGGCATTTGGTCGTCTGCTTGGAGTCCGGTGGCGTGCAGTTCAGGCACATCGCGGCCATGCGAAAAGGCTTCACCAGCACCGGTGATGATGATCGCTCGCACTCGTTTCTCCAAGTACAAGTCGTCCAATGCCTCGACCAATTGGCCCATCATGGACCGAGTCAGCGCATTGGCCTGCTCTGGACGATTGAGCAGAATTGTCCCGGTGCAGTCGACCACTTTGACTTGGATCGCGTTACTTGGCATGAACATGTTGGGAGTGGATCGTTGTCGGTGGAGAAGTAAGATTGCAAAACAGTCACGTTGAGAAGTGTAACAGATAATAATTTTACCCACGATGGGTATAAAACCCTCTCCTTCGCGCGAAACCTTTAGGTTATCACGATGCAGGATAGCTGAGCAGTACTATGTGTGTTGATCTTATTGTCTCCTACGGGGATCTAAAAACCCTCGTCTTCAGGCGATCACTTCAGTAGAACTAGGCTACGGAAGCGTACTTCGATACCGTGCAAAGCGGGCATAATAGCCGCGCAGCGGCGACATCGT
>JBDOMT010000387.1:0-5634 GCA_039831705.1 Pirellulales bacterium
TAATCGGTGCTGCGAGATTATTGAATATCCGGGTTAATGCCCCAAGTCGACCTGACGCTGGCGTCCGTGACCAACGAGAATTCCAAATAGGCCTGCAAACAACATAACGATACCGGCCGGCTCCGGAACAGCTGTCGCTGCAATAGGTGCGCCGCCGGTGAACTGGCGCTGCCAGATCAGGAAGTCGCTACCGGCAACAGTACCATCGTTGTTCGCGTCGCCGTCGCTTTTTTGAGCGTTGCCGTTGAAGTTGTCAAAACCGGTTTCCCAGATGTCCAAATCGACACCGTTGACGAATTGGTCGCTGTTAAAGTCAGCCGATGGGAGAGCCGGTAATGGGCCGAACTGGACAATTCCTGGCAGTATTTCGCCGGTGGCCAGCGAAAACCGCAAGTCAAGATCTTCGGTCGCAAGGGGGGTGAAGAGATTGCCTAAAGGCAATTGGTCACCGTTGGCAAGCGTTCGTGCCCCATCCGGATTGAGCTCAGCCAGCAGGGTGGAGGACGGCGCGCCGATTTCGAACCAGCCCCCCTCGGCCTGATTGTCTTGCAAACTGTCCCAACTGGCCGAATTGAGTGAACCGCTGGTTGAGACGACTTCGTAACTGTCCAGGTCGATGGTAAAGTTCGATTGGTTTTGGAGCACGCCTTCGCCTGTGGTCGGGTCGACTACCAACACGAGATTGTTTTCAGGTCCCTCGAATCTGACGATTCCGTCAACGACTTCTCCAGAAGCCAGTGAATATGTGAAGTCTAAATTGCCCGTCTGACCAATCGCAGACGGGCTGAATTGATAGGGATTCCCTAGACTGAATGGTGCGCCGACAGTAGCCATGGTCGAGCCACTCGCGTTAAGCTCTGCCAGCAGATTAGGGCTAGGCGAGCCGATCTCAAGCCAACCTGGCACCGACTGCCCTTGGAGGCTAGTCCAAGCAAAGATCGAACCGGAAGTCGTCGAGAATATGCGGAGTTGGGAACACGGCGGCTTCAGCGTCGACCAGTCGGTGCTTTTGCCAGCGGGTGATCGAGCTGGTATCGAGCGTCTGATCCAGTACATGACTCGCTGTCCGTTCAGCTTGTCTCGTCTGGTCAAGGTCGGTGATTCAGGACAGATCATCTACCAAGCCGAGAAGCAGGCGTGCCGCGTCTTTCCCGATCCGAAGGGAGATGGGACGCAAGCGGGAGTGAAGCGGAATTTCCAGATTCTGCCTCCGCTAGATTTCCTGGCGGAGTTCACACAGCACATTCCGCCCAAGGGCTCCCATCTTATCAGGTACTATGGTTGGTACTCGAACAAGTCGCGTGGCATGCGCAAGAAGGCGGAAGCTGATAAATCCGACGAACCGTTGGCTGAGGAGGCCGCAACTTCACGCAGCAGCCAGACGTGGGTGATGCTCATCAAGCGAGTCTACGAGGTCGATCCCTTATCTTGTCCGCAGTGTGGTGGGCAGATGAAAGTGGTGGCGTTCATCGAACCGCCGCAGGGCAAGGTGGTCGAGAAGATCTTGCGTCACGGTGGTCTATGGCAGTCATCAACACCGAGGGCACCACCTGATGCGGATGGCTTGGTTCTCGAACTGGATGCTGCGTACTCGGATAGCTCCGTTAGCTCGTCAGACCAAGCCGTCCCGTCGCAGGAGTTGACCTACGTCGATATCGACACCTTCCTGTCAAGCTTCTAATCATCACTGACATGCGTCGGCATGGGACGTTGTGCAGGAGCTACGCGCTCGAGGCATGTTTAGCGCTCATCGACGTTCCTTTTGTGCTCAGATCGACCCAACTTTACCCACCATCGTCAAAAAATGGCAAGTGATACGGGCAATGATCCCTTGCAAGAGGATGGCGACCCGGGAAAACCGAATCGCGAGCCAGAAAAAGGGCACAGTTCTTGTTCCTACACAATTGCTTCTAGCTGGAGAGGTTTGCGTGTGAGGCAATTTTCCAGCATTTTCTGTTGCTGGACTCGGCCTGCACACATCAACTTTTTCAAGGATTATTCGGTCATGCGCTATTGGACTCCCATTCTTGTACTTTTCTGTTGTATAATTGCGTAGCAGGAGTCACTCCGAGTACTCTCTGACGGTGCTGCTTCTGTACAATTCGGGATGTTCTTGGATGGCCCCTAAGTTGTATTTTATGCAAAATGTGGGTTAACCACCGACACGGCGGTTTTGCCGTATGGGGTAATGACTTGCGGAAAGTATGGCCTGGGTACTAATATTGTTAGGGGCGATTGTTGGGGGAACAACGGGGATCCATGAGATTGGCGACGACAAAATCGGAGAGGGCCAGATTACCTGCCAGGCGACCTGGGTGGAACCATCGTATCGGCAAGACTGTATTCGTATTGGCCGCGGTGGCGGCATGCACCGGTTGGTTGTCGGTCCCTGATCGCCAGCCAGTATCGGATTTAACGCAAGGTCTACGGTCAGTCATCCAGGCGCCTGGAGCATTAAAGACGTCTGCAAGCGATCAAACGCGGGCAGTCGCTGAGATACTCCGTTCAAAGAATGATCCGCAACTTGAAACCAGCCAGCCTACGACCGCAAAAGGACCTATTGCGGAGGTGGATACGCAAGAGGTGGATACTTCGGCCATCACCCGCCCATTACCGACGGAGGCAGACCTACCTCCAAAGACTTCACCCGAGCACCACCAACTCCAGGCTGTACGTGAGGTGCCAGCGACGGTTCAGTCGCCCCACGTAACCAAATCGTCTCCTTCGATTTACCAGGTGGCCAGCGCACACCACACGATCAGGTTAGCTGAGATAGACTCCCGGATGTCGATTGCACAAACGGTTCGTGCCATAGTTGATTACCAGGTGAAACAAGCGCGCAAGCTGGCTGCCATCCAATTGCAATTGGTGATGTCGAAGATCGAAGTCGAGAAGTACGAGCAGGGCGTAGCTTTGATGCAACAGACAAAACTCAAGAACGAAGTCGTCTTGGCCGCCGAGCGTCTTGAGCAATCCAACCATCGATTACAGTGGTCCTATAAGCTTGCGAATCAAGGACAAATTAGCCAACATGCATTGAAATTAGACAAGGCGACTGCAACAGCGACTAGCCTTAGTCTCAACGCCGCTGAGGATCGACTGCGTGTTTATCAAGGATTAACACATAGCCGCAAAAAGTTCGAGTTGGCGATGGACGTGAACGATGCCCAACTCGAACTAGAATACATCGAACGTGTGGGAGAGGCATCCGTGCAAGAACTGCAGACAAAACAACGCTTAAAGCTCAAAGAACACGACAGAATAGTTAATCAGGTTGATGTCCTGAAAAACCGATTGGTCGATTTAACCGGTGGAGAAAAACCACATCAACTGGCAGACGCCCCGATAGAAGATTCTCAGCTTGTTCGACAGTCGGATTCAGTCGAACTCGCACAAGCGCATTTGCAACGAGTTCGTACTGAAACAGATGCCGAGCGGCAACGCCTGGAAGGTCGAATTGAAGCATCGAAAAACCTCCTCTCGGTAGCTCACGTGGTGCTTGACGAGTGGCTTAAGGGCATGGCCGCGCAAGAACATCATCAGAAGTTGGCAAAAATCCGAAATAGCACGGCGGCATTAGATGCTGCCCAACAACAGATGCGGTGGGCAGAACGTGTCGTTCAAAAGGGCTATATCACTTCCACCGAACTCGCCGCGAACGAGCTGGCGGTGCGGGAAAAAAATGCCGCCCTTGAACAGGCCAAACATGAGCTGGCAATCTTCGACAACTACACTCAGCGCAGTGAAAATCGCAAGTTGCGGGCGCAAGTCACTGAGGCTGAGCAAGAGATAGGACGCCGACAACAGCTCCTTGAAGCCGCCAAGGAAGAATCCACCACCGCCGTTCTGGCTCTCAAGGAGGCCTGGAAATTAGAACAACAGTGGCTCGATCAGCTCCTGGTAACGACCGGTGGCCAGGTGATGAATGTTGTCAAATAACACGCGCTCACTCTTCTCATTCAGCCGCTGGCAATTCTTCGAATTCTGGCCCGATATCTTCTGCGTCAATTTCCTCCGGTTGCACCAGGCTGGCCTCCCAGGGACAGTCGATATAATCTTGCGACTCAAGCCGGTCATGGTCGGCGGTCCATAACCCATTCTCTCCGATTTCCATGATGCCCAAATCACGAAACAAACCGAGGCGTCCCCTCTCGTAATCAACCCAACTGTCAATCAGTTGGTTCTGTGCAAGAAGAATGTTGTTCAGCGCCCTTGAAATGTTGACACCTTGGTTTCCAGCACGCGATGTAGTGCCAGGTCGTTCGCTGAACTCAACCGCCTGGTCCAATTCTCGGGCTGCAACTCGCAGTGCCCGACGGCTGATGTCGAACTGCTCATTTTTGGACACGACGGCTCGTAACTGAGTTCGTACGTCCAATTTCACCTGGTCCTCTGCTGCCATGTAGTTGCGTCGGGCCCTCTGGTAGGCGATTTGGGCGGCTCGGAAATTATTCCGTGCTTGGACACGATCGAGTGGTGTAATCACAGAAACACCAACTCGAAAATTGCTATCGGTCGCACGAAATTCCAACGGATTGCTATTCTCCAGCAGTGGTGGTGTATTGACTTCGCCTTCCGCAACCAGATTGATCGTCGCCTCCAAGCGATCGGCAGCGATCTCGATTTGGCGGCGAGCATCGACAACAAAAGCCTGCCGATTCATCAGGTCAAGACGATTATTCAGCGCGACCTCAACCGCCTGACCTGGAGTTAAATCGACCTGTTTTAATTCAACAAGACCAACACGGACACTGATCTGCACTCCCAATAGTTCGCGCAGTTGTGTGAGCATGCCTCTGCGGTATTCTCGGAGCTCGCCCAAGAGTTCTTCTTTTTGGTTTCCATCTAATGTTGCTGTCTGTTGGACATCGACTTGAAGTTGGCGATGTTGCTTTCGACTATCGGCAATACGCTGCTTAATCCGATCGAACTGCGCTACCATTTGTCTCTGCTCGGCCTCGGACAGTGCGGCAGAGTCGAGGTTCAATGGATCAGCCCGTGTTTGCATCTGCTCTGCTTCGGCGAATACTGTTTTTACATGACCGGCGAGTTCCTCATCGAAACTCTTCAGTTCAACCATGATTGCCGCCCATTCCGTTGGATCCTCCGTTAGCACAATTTTGGCGATGCGATCTTCCAGGTCAAGTAGATCAACATTGACGAATTGAAATGGATCTAGTGCTGAGTCATTCAATTCGATCTCGATGTCGGGAGGTAAGCCAAGTTGTACTTTGAACGAATCGAGTTGGTTGGCAAAAGTTTGCTTGCGAATGGCGAGTGTTTGCCGAGCGCTCTCCAGACTGCTCTGCAACTGGGTAATATCAAGTGCCGTCGACCTGCCAGCCAGGACAAGTTGCTCCAGATCGCGGATCAAACCTTCCAAACTACGGACGTTGGTTTCCTGATTGCGCACCAGCTGTAGGCGAAGGAGTAGTGTGTTGAATCCTACCGTGGGACTGCGTTCACCGCGGATCAAGAACGCCAGCTCCGCGCCGCCACCCGTGCCAGGTAATACCAGTGCCCGTGTGCCCGTCACAATTGTGACATAGAAATCTTTGCGGAAACGGGCAAAATCGCGGACTGCGTACACCACATTCCGTTCGGCTTGCGTCAAACCCTCCATCGCGATCTGGC
>JBDOMT010000528.1:0-5628 GCA_039831705.1 Pirellulales bacterium
AGTGAATGACTTTTGCAGTCATTTCGATTGTCACTTCGTGGGAATTGCGTTTTTCTGCCGGTGCGATGGGTGCTGTTCCGGGTGGATCGTCTGATGCCTGACGGGCCGATTTTTCCTCGGCCTGACTGTCTTTGGCCTGGTCGTTATTGGGTTGTCCGTCGTCTGTCGATTGGCCCGCGGTTTGACTTTTTGAGACACTTACGAGCAAGTGACTACCGCCCGTGTTGGGCAAATTGTTGTTGCGATACAAAGTTCGCCCACTTGCCTTTTCCAAAATTAACATCGACAGCACTGGCCGACTGCCACGGTGGTCGCGGAGCTGAGAAAAATTGACGAACAGCAGAATGGGTAAATCACACGGTTGGGTGAGCAGCAGGGCTTGCTGGGTGATGTCGGCGGGCCGCTTCCAGCAAGGTTTTCCTGTGGTGCGATCATAACAGGCCACCTGTCCTGAGATCAAAGGGCAATCATCAGGAATCAAACCACGCACGCGGTTGCCATTATTTTGCGGTTGCGGGTGACTGGTAAGCAGGGTGAATCGGTCGGTTGCCACCAATAGATGGATCTCGCTAATTTTTGGATCGGCAAGCAACGAATCGTGGACCAATATCTGCCCCGTACGCGCATCGAGGATGCTGCATTTCCCGGAGGGCTCGACCACGGCGACAAAACGGCTTCTGGCAATATCAAGTCGTGATTTGTTTTGGAAGGTGTGTTCCCAAGCCACGTTGCCTGAGAGGGCGTCAATGCATGATAGCTCCATTCGCTTTTCAGCAGGAGCAGACCCTACTGGACGAGAGGTGCTGGGTGTTCCTGCCACTTCGCGCCAGCGAATAATCTGGTGACCCAAGGTAGCAAGCCGTTGTTTCCAACGTGGGATGGTGCCTTGACTTACGCGGCGCCCATCGGTCATCCGAAATACGTAAGCCGTGTTGCCCGATTGGGGCGAAGCAATCACATATTGATCGTCGCCAAATAGGTCGCAACCGGCGGGCACGTCGGTGCGTGACCATAGGATCTGCCCGCTGATGGGATCACAACAAATCAAATGCCGCTGATCCTGGTAAACGCAACCTTTGGAAGTTATCGGTCCGATCACCCCCATCCATTTACCACCCAGGCTCAAACGGGGAGCCCGGTAAGATCCCAGGCGTGCCGATTTGCTGGTCGATCGCTCATTTCCGTAATTCCTCCGTACATCATTCGGGTTTATCGTCCGATGAAGATTGCTGCGCCACAAAACTTTATCCCGAGTATCGCCAGAAGATGCCAGTGTGTTAAAAGCAACAAGCTGAGTACCCAGAGAAACTACCAGCAGATTACCGTGACTGGCGCCGTAGGTAATTCCCGGTGCACGGTAGTGGATGGCTTGTTGGCCATCAAGTTGCAATTTAGCTCGAAAAAATTCCTGGCCCAGATCGTTGCGGACAACAACTTCTTCTTTACGTGAAGACATTAAGATAGTACTGGAAGCTAGCATGGGGTCGGCTCGTTCCAGGCGAACACCCCATAGGGGGGAACGTACTTGTCGGCGTTTCGTTTTAGTTGTTGTTGTGGTCACGTCGACTTTGCCATAGGGCCAGCCTGCCGCAGGGAATATTCGTGGGTCTGCTGCCGACGTTTCTTGCAGTGCTCGCCAATGGGATACGCATTGGGCGCCAGTCATATCCCCATGCTGTTCGCTGTGGAAGCAGACGACGTCCGCCAGTGGGCCTGTCAGCTGTAGGTCCCACTCCCTGGCCAGTCGGTGCAAGCCGGCTTGGTGGAGTAGCTGAGCCAATCGAGCGGTGGACTCATTTTCAATCTGGAATGCTTCCTCGGCAAATGGTGGATAGCTTCGTCCGTCTCCTTCCTCGCCTTGCCCGGGACTGTTTTGGAGCTCATGGGCTTCTGGGAGCTGGGTTTCTGGGAGTCTCGGCATTTTAGGAGAGAGTCTCAACAATATCTGTTGGGCAACGAGCAGTTGTCCATCTTCCAGCAGTGCCCGTGCACGTTGAAGCCACCAGGGTCGGCTCTGTGGTAAACCGCCAAAGAATTGCAAGTAGCGGTGCAACACTTCACTTCGAGCCATTTCTGAAGAGATTTTCTGTGAAGAAAATAAAGAGAGTCCCGTAGCAGAACGGAAGTGTGTCAAAGACTCTAAAGAAGATAAGCCTTGGCTATCCAATTTCAATGAGGCGAGCACGCCGGTCATTCGTTGGTGGATGAGCGCCCGTTCGTGATTGTCGGCAGCATTCCAAATGGCTTCTGTTTGGGCTTGAACCCAACGAGCCACTTGCACTTGGCGAGCGCCACCGATACGCAGCATTTCTGTTGGGTCGAAAGCATTTTGAAAAATCTGCAGACACACATCGAACGATTCAATATGCTCTCCCACAGAAAGCAGTCCAGTGGCATGAATTCTCTGTAATTGGAGATGGTCGGAATTGCGACCGTCAACTAGTTCGGTGAGCAATCCGAGGTGTTCGCGATAGCTGGCAAAATCTTCATCCAGCGCGCTGAGCAGGCACTCACCAAGCACGTCTCTGGTTATCAAATCCTCAGGTGCACTTTGGTGGGCGCGAACGAGCAGACCGATGGCTTGGTCCAGTTGCTGTCGATCGTAAGCAATTTCTCCCAGTACACGTAGTGCTTCGGCATGGCTCTGGTTGGTGGCCAATTGCTCTTCAGCACGCTGCTCGAGCATTTCGACCTGATCGTATCGGTCCAAGGACCTGCCATTTTGCGATAGAACGGTTCCTTGGTGACAGATTAAATTGCCTAAGATTTGGCCATCTCGAGATCTGGTGCGGTTGGCGATCGTTCCCTGGGCGAGGTCGATGGCGATGACTTCTGCCGAGGTGAGAGGCAGGTAATACCGGCCATGACTTTGAAAACCGGTTCCTGCAGGTTGCACTCCCGCCGGGAATCTGAGCACAGATTGATGCCAGCTTGGTTTGCCATCCCGAAGTCGCAGGGCAGTGGCTTGGGAGTTACCCAGAAGCAGGAGAGACGCCTCTGGACCTCCGTTTTTCAAAACTTCCCGATTGTCCGTTCTTGGCAAATCTGTTCCTTGCAAGCTGGTGGTTTCCAGTTGTCCTTGGTTCGGTGCAGGAGCGACGCAAGCAAGTGTGTGGTAGTGCTTGCGATTAAATTTCCAAAGTATCTTTCCGCTTGCCAGCTCCAGACAGTGCAAAAACTTTGATTCTGGCGGTGAGAGTAATACGCGACCTTCTGCGAGGATGGGTGAATGATCGACCCAATGTTCACCAGGGTTGGAGGCTTCCATGTCTGCATCGCCTGGCTGCCAGTGGTAGGCCTGTTGTGACCGTAACTGGTTGTCGTAGCGATAGGCCCAGGCCAACGATCGTTTGGCCAAATCAACCCCTATCACGACGCCTGCTCCAGTGGGGCAGACGAGAATGCCCGCATCGTAGGATGGTGACGAAGCCTGAAGCCTGCGCAGAGGACTCATCAGAATCCCCGATTCCAAATTTGCCAACTTCTGACGCCATAGGAGCTGGCCCGATTGGCTGTCCATGACCACCAGGTAAATGGCACTTTTGATTTCAACCAGGCTGCAGAGCGCTTGTCCGACAGCCAGTGGAGCGCCCAGGAAAAAGGAACCTTGCAACTCACCGCCGGTCGTCTGTCCATCCACCTCCCACACCAGATGGCCTTCAGTCTTCAAGTCATAGGCAGAGAGGCTGTTGGTCGTACCGGGTGAATATATACTGGAATCCATGGCACGGCCCATACCTCCTCGAATTCGAAATTGGCGAGTTCGGTTGATTGGGGGGGTAGAGAGATTGTCGATCGCAAAAACTCGTCTGCCATCGCTGCTGATGACTCCCAAGAGGCGATCCTGCCAAATTCGCTGAGAGAAGGATTGGCTGGGATCTGAAATTTCTGCCTGTCCTTCCGGGTCCGTGGCTGCGCTCCGAAAGAGTTGTTCCCACGGTTACATTTTGGCTGTGCCTCCTACCCAGACAAGTTTGCCAGTCCGAAAGTCAACTGCGATCAATTGGTTCGCGGAGCGTGTGACGATGGTATTGCCGATTGCCAATGGAGAAGCGGCTACGGTTGCAGGCTTGTTGCTCTTGGCAATTTCAGCCATCAAATCGTCGTAGAGAAAAGCCAGTTTGGGATGTCCCAATAGTCGCACCTTCCAACGCACATGCAGGTGGGGCAGTCCACCTTCCGTTTGGCCATTGCGTGCCTCATTACCATGAAGGGTTAACCAGTCTCGTTCTAGCGGACGTTGGTTAATGTCAGGATCGCCTACCAGTTGGCGGAATCGGTCGATCACCCCTGCCGTGTTGTTTCGTGAATGGTCGTCTTCTGCAGCCCCGTCCGTGAAAGCCCCGTCGAACAAAGTTCCAGGGCCGAATAGAGGGTGGTGTTGTCCAGCAATGATCATGGTCTGTGGCCGTTGGAGATTTCCATGATTCGGTTGTTTCAACAGCCACTGTTTCAATTGAATAAGCGTTTCTTGGGTACGTTGCCGATTGCCCGCAGTTAGCCAGCTTTGCGCAGCAAGGATAGACAGTTGAGGCTGCAAGCGTTCGACAGCCCGGGGGGTGTCAAGCAACTGTCCGTAAGCGAGGGCGGCTGCCAGGTGTCGACCATGATCGGTTTCATTTTGAGCGTAGAGTAAAGTCGCTTCATAACCTGCAGGCGTGTAAAAATATTGCCGTCCAATTCGAGATAGTTCATCGATACTCCCGGATTGGATCGCTGCTAAGAGGAGTCGCTGAGCATGAGCCCGATAGGCCAGTTCGTAGGCGACTCGGCCTTCGGCAGGCAGATCGCGGATGATTCTTCTGGCGGTCTCTTTGAGCCCGGTGTATTGCAGGCTTTCATCTTGAACTTTCAACGTACGGTCGGTAATCGGGCTGGTGGCTTCGAACGAATCTTCTTCTTGCTCCAAGACATCATTGAGAAATCGGATTGCCTGAGTGTACTCGCCTTGAGTAATACGTTGGCGTGCAGTGGCAATGCCACGTAACAGGGTGCGGTTGGATGGCAGGTAGACGCCTCCTTCCTCAATGGACCCGGCGACGGCAGCCAGCACGGGCTGTGGGGGGACTTGCTGGGCATCCACTGCCTGCAATGGGACGAGTTGTAACAGCAGCCCCGTTGACGCCACAGCGAGTATGACCAGAACGATCGTCCGCCGGCAATAAATGTCGCCCGTTTTACGAGGCGGCAGTTGATGGGATTTCCATGCCATACGATCGGTCATCCTCCCCATCCCCTCCTTCCCGGTGTATCTCGAGCGTGTGAAGAACTTCGAAAAAGGCGGATTCCAATTCCAACGTCTCCCATAGCGTTACCCTCATATTCACAACCAACCCTGATGCACACAATACCTACAATCGGTAGAAATAAAGTATTCCAAATCCGGGGCTTCCCGGGTTATTCGACCTGGCTGTCAATCTGGGTGGATTGAATCTTTGTAAAGTATTTAATACCAGAAGTTTACATCGAATTGGAAAACAGGGCAATCATTGGATCGGAGTGGCTGATTGCTGAGCCAGAAACGGGTGAATTCACATATTTCCCGAGTTTTTTAGGGTAATCTTGCCCATTGGCGCTTTGCGAGCTACTCTTCTGTGCTAAGTTGCTGCAGGCGCTGACCTGTCCGCT
>JBDOMT010000233.1:0-5621 GCA_039831705.1 Pirellulales bacterium
GAGACATGAGTTCAGTTATCATCCAAAGTTACGTTTACATTCAGAATTCAACGAGAGTCTACGGATATAAATCATCAAGATCGTCAGCTTTATCATTGACAAGGTACCCATAAAATATTATGTTTTGTTTATTCGTATTGTGTTTATGGGGATTATGGGAATTACCACTTTCCAGACAATAGCATACAAAAATCCACGATCAAAAATCGAGATTTTCGCCTCCTCGGCCGGAGTAATCAGGCCATCGACATTGGCCATGCGCTGGAATACGGAGTCGCTCATGATTGGATGTTGGTAAATGCTAGGAGTATTGTCTGGATAAAACCTGTGGGGATGACCCGTTGATTGTTAAAACGCATCCTCACTTTTTAATAACGTAGCGTAGCTGCATTAGCAGATCAACTCTGCGGCACTCTGTAACAAACGGTTCTGATTTACGCTTAAGTTTGGTTGAGCCGTTGGACGTCGGTATCCGATCGGCCAGTCAATGGGGTGGTTTTTTGTCACCCGTTCATCGAAGAAGGAGAATTATGATGATCCGTCACCAAAACAAGACCGTAGGACAATGCCATCAACGAACTCTCAACAAAATTGTGATCGCGATACGAAAAATTTGGTTACTGGAAAGAAGTATCGTTACCGTGTGCGGGCAACTATTCCCTACAAGCCTCAACCGGGCGTACTTCTTTCAGCGGTAAGGACCATTACGGTCAAGCCAGTCGAGTATCCTGCTCCAACAGATCCAACAGACCAGAATCCCCAAACAGTAGATACCAAAACGGTTTACTTAAAGGCCAGGCAGATCGGTCCGTTTTTGCGTCCCTATGCGGCAATCTCGCTGATTCCTGGTGAAATAACGGAGATTGAGATCCCCGAGGTTAAGGGGGAGAATGGTGGGAGAATGGTGGAGAAGAATGGTGACACCCACAAAATGTATTTGACCTAATCTGTTTGTAGACAAAGCATTGTGTCAAATCGACATCCGGATAAAGTGGGTGGCCCCTTTTCCGGCCCCTTTTCCGCCTTCCCCCTGGGTGGCCCCTTCCCCCCCCTTCCCTTTTCCTTCCGTCCCTTTTCCCTGGAGTTGACGGCAGTTCGATCAAATGCTGTACGGCTTGCAAAATAAGTGATCGAAGGCCGATTAAGGGCAACGCTTCGTGCGTATTTGTCGTATTGCGTGGAACCATGAAACAGAAACCGGTCAAGCTTGGCGACGCGACTATCTAACTCAAGATTTCATGGATGATACGTGCTTCGTTGACACCGGTTAGTCGTTCTTTCAGTCCGTTACGTTGCGCGTATAATTTTTCGTGGTGTATGCCCAATTGGTGTAAAATGGTAGCGTGCCAATCGGCAACCGTGACCGTATTCTCTACGGCCATAAACCCAAGTTCATCGGTAGCACCATAAGTTATGCCCCCTTTGACACCGCCTCCAGCCATCCATGTGACCATCGCATTCTTGTTGTGGTCCCGGCCTGCATTTTTTTCGTTTTTGTCGCCTGGCAGCTGAGCAATAGGCAATCTACCAAATTCACCTCCCCAGACGACTAAAGTACTATCAAGTAAACCGCGCTGCTTAAGGTCCTTGAGTAATCCGGCAATGGGTTTATCCGTTTTTACACACGCAGATTTCAACCCCTTTTCTAAGCCTGTGTGATTGTCCCAAATTTGGAATTCAATATACAATTGGACAAAGCGGACCCCACGCTCGACCAGACGCCGGGCATACAAACAACGTTGACCGTAAGAATTGGTGGCGTCCTCGTCAATTCCGTACATCGCAAGTGTTTGCTTTGTCTCACCTGAAAGGTCCAACGCATCGGTCGCTGCCGTTTGCATGCGTCCAGCAAGCTCGTAACTGGCGATGCGGGCACCAAGAACCGGTTGTCGCGAATGAGTATCGTGGTGGACCCTGTCTAATCGGGCTAGCAATTCGCCTCGAAGTTGGGTGATCTGATCCGATTCTTCAAAATCGCGTTGGAGATTTAGCACGGGAGATCCAGTCGAACGAAATCGAGTTCCTTGATACACCGGTGATAAGTACCCTGCCTGCCAACTTTGCGTGTGATTAACGGGTAAACCTTTAGGGTCGTCCAATACGATATAGGCGGGAAGATTCTGATTCTCCGTTCCCAAACCATAGGCAATCCATGAGCCTAAAGAGGGCAATCCGGGCATTTCGTTACCGCTATGGATCTTGAACAGCGCTGGTTCGTGGGTGAGGTTGGTCGTGTGCATGGAACGAATCAAGGCGATATCATCAACGCACGTCGCAATATGCGGTAGTGCATCAGATACCCACATGCCACATTCGCCCCGCTTCTTGAACTTGTACCAGCTACGCATCAAGGAACCGGCCGATTGGGGACTTTCCACCTCTCCTGCAATCTTGCCGAAAAATGACTTTCCATGGTTTTTTGCAAGTTGCTCTTTAGGGTCAAACAAGTCCATCTGGCTAGGTCCGCCGTTCATGAAAAGCTGAATTACCGACTTTGCTTTGGACTCCCCATGGGGAAATTTTGGGGTCAGGTCTGGGATCAACGAACCTCTGTCTGGAGTCTGAGCAAAGTTTTCAGTTTCGCCACCGGCCATGTCTTGAGAAAGTAACGAAGCCAAAGCGGCCCCATGCAATCCGTTGGCAACACTACCGAAGAATCCACGTCTAGAGACATTGGGCTGTTGTTCGGTGGGTTGATGCATCGGTGTCTCTGGGGCAAGGTTAATCGATATATAAAAATGCTGCAGAATTCATTATGACATGGCACAGATTGCCAACCGCTCTAATGGCAATCGCGTGTTCTAAATCCGACGGGTTCGTGTTCTCGGACAACTTGTCGCGCCAGCTACTTTCCAGTTGCGGCAGCGTAGCCAGCATGCTCTTTTGCTCCTGGTCACTTGGCAACCGTCCCACGGCGATCATGAAAAGTTTTCGAATAAGTTGAACATCACCACGCCCAGCTTCATCGAGTACACGTTGAGCAAAGGACTGACTCAATTCATGAACCATCTCATTGTTCATGAGAAATAAAGCCTGTGGAGCAACAACCGAAACTGGTCGGTCGATGCAATTTGGGCTCATTGCCGGACGATCAAAGTTCTCGAATAGAGTAAGTCGTTGCGTACGACGTTTCAGAATATAGATGCTGCGCCGTCGACCTGCATCCTGCTGGTCCGAGATAATAAGGCCATCGCTGCTTGCTGAGATAGAATCGGGAGGACCAAACGGAGTCAAATCAAGCTTGCCCGCAACGGACAATAGGGTATCACGCAATACTTCAGCTTCCATTCGTCTGAGCGGCATACGTGACAGCAATCGGTTGTCAATATCTAGTCGCTGCTGATCTGGGGTAGAATCGGAACTACTCCGATAGGCGGCAGACATCATCATCAACCGATGCAGGTGTTTGATACGCCAACCACTGCGTACGAATTCAATGGCTAGCCAGTCAAGTAGTTCTGGGTGCGAAGGTTTTGCTCCTGCATGGCCAAAGTCATCTAATGTTTTAACGATGCCGACACCGAAATGATGCTTCCATATGCGGTTCACAATCACTCGTGCAGTGAGCGGATGATCCGGCTTGGTGAGCCACTTGGCCAGAGCAAGGCGATTTCCTGTTTTCTTTGCTCCGTCCCATGGAGGTTCAGGTTCGAATGGTATTTTCCCGGTCGTCAACACCGAAGGCACACCGGGGCCAACTAATCTTGCCGGTTGCCGGTAATCACCACGACGTAATAGGTAAGTAGGCGATGGTTGGCCTCGGTCCCACAAAGCACGTACCATGGGTTCCGCTACACGTTGAGACTCCAGCAGTTTAATTTTTTCTTCTGTGGATTCACTGGGTGTCTTATTAGTAGTCTTCTCTTTCAACTCAGATTTAAGTTGGTCTATCTTCGCCGTTAATTCAGCTTCGCTCTCTTCCCATTGCAAACGTTCTTTCGTTGTTACTTGTGGCAAGTATCGGTAGCTACCTGTGGTGTTGCCAGCCCCTCCGGTTATCGGCTTTAACCAATCATGCTCGTCCATAGCCGGTTTAAAGAGAGCGACCAGGCGGTAGTAGTCGCGCTGCGGAATTGGATCGAATTTGTGCGAATGGCAACGCGCGCAACGAATGGATAATCCCATGACCGCCGTACTCAAAACGCGCAGCTGATCATCAATGACGTCGAGTCGATTCGGGACAAAACCGGTGATGCCAGCAAACGTTCCATCTGATGTCATACGCAAAAACCCCGTCGCTACGAGATTGTCGTAAAGTTCCTCGGTAATCGTCGTGGCACTCTCATAGTCCGCCAGCTCGTCGCCTGCGATTTGCTCCATGAGAAAACGATCATAAGGTTTGTCCTCATTGAATGAACGTATCACATAGTCGCGATAGCGGTAGGCGTTTGGACGAATGGGATCGCTATGTTGCACACCTTCTGAATCGCTATAGCCAGCCAGATCAAGCCAGTACTGCCCCCATCGTTCACCATATCGTGGTGATGCGAGTAATCGATTGATAAGTTGTTCATAGGCGTTAGGATTTGGGTCAGCAACGAAGGATTTGATATATTCCGGCGATGGTGGTAAGCCGATGAGGTCAAAATAGGCACGGCGAATTAAGGTGAACTTCGAGGCTTCGGAGGAAGGGGTAAGCCCCGCTTTGCGAAGAGATTCCCATAAGAAGGCATCGATCGGGTTGTGCACCGATTGCTCATGAGGCGGCAAGGTTATTTCATTGGGTGGTGTAAACGCCCAGAAGTTTCTGTCTTCATCACTTACCAGTGGATCGGGAGCAGTCGTTTCCATGTCTGGTAGAATGACCGCTTGTGGTGCCCCCTGTTCGATCCACTCAACCAATCGTTTAAAATCCTGCTCGCCCACCGGTTTGACACTGTGGCTAGCCAACTTGGACCGTGGTGGCATTTCTTCCGCTTCGATCTTCTGGATGATTAAACTAGATTCTGAATTTCCAGGTACGATGGCAGGGCCAGATTTGCCACCTTTCAACATTGCTGCCACGGTACGGAGGTCCAGTTCAGCCTCTTGCACCTGCCGGCCATGACACGCTGCGCAATGAAGTAACATGGTTGGCAATACATCATGCTGATTGAGTTTATTTTGATTACCTGTGGAGGCAATCCCCATATCTGCACCCTGCTCGATCCAACGTCGAATCAGATCAATTTGAACTGCCGAAACCTGCTCACCTTTGCCTTCGGGTGGCATTTCTTCCGAGTGGAGAACTTCATATAGTCGGCTTGCATCGGGATCCGCTGCAATAATGATTGTGCCTGATTCACTGCCGCGGAGAATACCGGCTCTGGTCGTCAGATTTAGCTCTGCCTTTTGGGTTTCATCACCATGACACTCTGAACAATGGGTGCGCAGAATTGGCAGAATTTCTGCTGAAAATTGCACCAAAGGCGACGCAATCACAGGAAGGCACTCGAATAGAGCCATTCCAACAACGGCAACGACAACGGTTGCATTTGTCCGAAGCATGTTCTCAGGCTTTACTGACATGGACTCTAGCTTAACATATAAGCGGAGTCACTAGTGTCCCAACGTTAGTCGAATAGTAGCAATTGGTTAGGACGAGGGGGTTGTGTGGTATTGTAATTGGATTGCGAAAACAG
>JBDOMT010000140.1:0-5615 GCA_039831705.1 Pirellulales bacterium
TCTCGCCCACGGCTAAACGATGTCGCCGCTGCGCGGCTATTATGCCCGCTTTGCCCGGTATCGAAGTACGCTTCCGTAGCCTAGTTCTACTGAAGTGATCGCCTGAAGACGAGGGTTTTTAGATCCCCGTAGCAGACAATAATTTCCTTTAAATCGAATCCCCAGCCAGCCATCCAGTGCTAAACGCCGCCTGAAAATTGTATCCGCCGATGGGGCCGTCGAGATCGAGGACTTCACCGGCAAAGTAAAGGTTGGGGCAAAGTTTACTTTGCATCGTTTTTGAGTCCACCTCACGCAGATCGATGCCGCCGGCGGTAACTTCAGCCTTTTTAAAACCTTGCGAACCACGGATACGAATCGGTAACCGCTTAAGCGATTGCAGCAATCGCTGACGGCCTTTCTTAGAAAGTTCGGCAGTACGGTGATCCAAAGAAATCTCAGACGTAGACAAAAGAGATTCTGCCAACCGTTTTGGCAACTGCTGTGCGACAACGGACAGCACGGTCTGTTTACCATCGGCGGCAAGTATCGCACTGATATTTTGTTCGTTCGAATTTGGTAAAAAATCACACACGACCCACCATGCACTCGCGCTGGGTCGCGCAGTCACTGCCCGACTGACATCCATCACGACCGGACCGGATAAGCCAAAGTGCGTGAACAAAAACGAACCACGTTGCGATGCTTGTGGTTTTGCCTTCAATTCTTCACCTTCAACGACACACACCCTCACATCGGGTACCGTCACACCGCGTAAATCCTGTACCCACTTCTCGTCAGATAGCAACGGCACCAGTGCCGGGCGAGGTGGCACAATTTTGTGGCCGAAATGCTTGGCCCATCCGTAGCCATCCCCAACGGTGCCACAATCGGGATACGATTGGCCGCCGGTCGTGAGTACGATTTTTTCAACGTATATTTTTTCGCCAACTGTATCGATCAAAAATCCGCTGTCGTTGTGATCAATCCCCCGGACAGACTGCTCTAATTGCAATTGGGCTCCGCTGCGACGCAGCATCCGTTTCAAAGCTTCGACCACGTCGATTGCCCGATCGCTCACCGGGAAAACTTTGCCGGTCGCCTCCACCTTGGTCGGCACACCTTCGGCATCAAATACTGCAACCAGTTCTTCCGGCCCCAGAGCAGCTAGTGCCGAATGCAAAAAAGGCCCCTGCCGACCAAAAGCTTCAACAATCTTCCGACGATCGGTCGCTTGAGTCAAATTACAACGGGTTCCACCAGACATCAAAATCTTCACACCCGGTTTGCGATTTTTCTCCAACACCACCACCCGCTTGCCACGCTCAGCAGCTCGAGTCCCTGCAAAGAACCCAGCCGCTCCCGCACCAATCACGGCAATCTCATAATCATTATCCATATTCCCATTTTGCTGATTTGAAGAGCCGTGCCTAGGCGGAAAGGCGGCGACCATCGACTGGCTCCCTTATCAAATTTATCCTTGTCTTTTCTTGCCACTTAACTGCGGCCAGGGTAGTATCAGACCATTCCGGCAATATCATAACGCTTAAGATGGGTTTGTCGTCATCCCTTGAGCACTTGAATTCCGGCTGCAATCAGGTGATAAGGACTATGGCCTGCAGATCTATTGGGTTTCCCTTCTAGGGCATGCATGGTCGCGTTCACTACTCAAAACGCCACAACGCGCATCAATATGCAATTATCATTTACAATCAACGAGAAATCATCCCGCTCCGGAGTGGGGCTTACCTTAACAATCTTTCTCTTGGTGTTGATTAGATCTTCTCAAGCAGTTGGTCACTCAGACCGGCCGAACATTCTTTTCATCATGACCGACCAACTCCGTTGGGATTGCATAGGTGCCAACGGTAATCGATTGATCCAAACGCCGCATCTTGACCGTCTGGCGTCGGCAAGTGCCAATTTCACACATTTTTTCGTACAAGCTCCGGTATGTGTCCCTTCACGGGTCAGCTTTTTCACTGGTCGCTATCCGCACTCGCATCGAAATCGAGTTAATTACACACCCTTGGACCGCAGTGAAGTATTAATGCAGAGCCGCTTGCATAAAGCCGGTTACGCAACCGCATCAGTTGGCAAACTTCATTACTACCCGTCGAATGTGAGCGAAGCCAAACGAACTGGATTTGACTTTGTGGAGCTTCATGATGGCGTTCCCAAATTGGATCGATTCTCCGATTATGTCACCTGGCGAAAACGGTTTGATCCGCAAGCAAATATCCATTACCGGACTTTGGCCAACGATGTACCATCCGGCAAAAACCCGTACCGCCAGGCGCTCGACGTAAAATACTCAGAAACCACTTGGGTCGGCAAGCGCACGAGGCATTATATTCGTCAGCTCGCGGCCAAAGATCAATCATTCTTCCTATTCAGTTCGTTTTGGAAGCCACATTCCCCTTTCGAAGTGCCGCAGCCATTCGACGCGATGTATGACGATGTCCAAATCCCGCTACCTAAGCAATTGACATTGGACGAAATCATGCGATTACCACCCCCATTGCGCACGCTTATCTTGCGTTTTCGCCCTGCATACGACACGAACCGGGAACGTCTCCAGTGGATTTATCGCAGTTACTACGGAGCCATCAGCCACATCGATCGAGAAGTTGGATCGATCCTGGATACACTGGAAGAGGCGGGTGTGGCAGACAACACAATTGTCGTTTTCTGTTCCGACCATGGTGACCAATTGTTGGAACACGGATTGATGGGTAAAAACTGCTTTTTCGAAGCGTCTGTCCGCGTTCCACTAATCATTCATTTCCCAAAGTGTGTCCTACCCGGGGTGTACGAGGAACTCGTCGAGTCGGTGGATGTGTTGCCGACGCTATTTGAACTGGCTGGTCTCCCTGAACCCTATCCGAATCAAGGAAGAAGCCTTGTTGGGATGGTCACGCAATCGGGCGCTGACTACATCCCACGCGAGGCCGTCTTTAGCGAAAACATCATACCGGAAGTGATCACGGCAAGTCGCGGCATGTTTGAATTCATCAAGGGTAAAGGGATCGCTGAGACTCGTCATCCTGACGCAAAGATGGTTCGAACCCGACGCTGGAAATACATCTATTACCCTGAAGGCTACGAGGAACTTTACGACCTGGAGTCCGATCCACAAGAGATGACCAACCTTGCCAAGGATGCCGGTTATCAGCAACAGATCTACGAAATGAAAGACCGCTTGCTGCACTGGTTAACGACATCGGACGAACCGGACCAAATCGCACCTCGCTGGCTACCACCGGCACCATGATCTGCTCAATGGTTATACTCTGCCGGTTGTAACGTTGGTGCTTGACACGTCATGAGAAAAGCACTGTGAACAACAGCTTGGATAAGGTGCCATCACCAAGTTCGACCGCTGCAGGTTTTTACTACTGGGGACAGCTAATCATCATCCCACTCAGGCAATGGGGATAGCTACCTTTCCACAACTAAGCGATCAAGGACTCGTATAGCTTTCCAGTGGGCACGGAATGGCCTAGCTGGGTCGAACTGTATGAGTGGGCGTGGCATGAACTCGACAAACTTCATGGTATTCAAAGTGTGGTATCGCTGGATGAAGTTTTGCGCAAGGCGAGAGAGAGCGAGGAAAGGACTATCCTGGTGGGGCGGATCGTGCCGAGGCTGAGGTCAAAGGACATATCACCAGGTTGTATTCCTGAACGCATTTGTGAACGAGTCCCGGGCTTCTGGAAAAGAGCAAAAACTGGATGCTCACTTGGTGGTCTACGAAGTGGCGGAGGAGTTATAAGTTGTAACGATAGCCCACCCCTATAATTGAAGTAGGTCAAATACGCTTCGGAACCGATCCAAGTGACTGCGGGATAAGCCCTGCAGCAAAGATACGATGGCTCATTAGAATTTTCGCTTATTCGTGTTTGTAATCCGTAATGGCTGATTCTTCGAACGTCGAGAGCATGATCGTCGAACGATTGTTTGTGGTGTAGAGAACCAAAATTTTGCCGTCGCTGGCTTGAATCATGTAAGGATAAGCAAACGTGTTGTCACCGCCACCAATATCTCGACGAAAAGGATAGGTCTTCCCCTGGTCCATCGATATTGAAACCGTCAAAGGCGTTCGTTTGTACATATGGTCATTGTAAACCAAGGCGAGATGGCCATTCTTCAGCTTAACGACGTCGACTGCTGAATTCGGATTTTTTATTTCCGTATCGGTGGCGTCACTCCATGTGTAGCCGCCATCGTGCGATTCGGCGATTTGGATATAACCTTTGGTATCAGGGCCAAATCCGCCACCGCGGCGCATGTAGCAAACCAAATCGTTGGCGTTTAGTTGTACGACTTGCGGTTGCAAGTTGCCGTCAGGCGAGCGGATACGGTTGGTTTCGGTCCAAACCTTGGTTTTGGGATTGTAACGCAGGAAATAGCTCGCGGTGTCTGCACCCGTTTGCTCACGATCGCTACCCGTCTCGTAGTACATGGGCAATAGATAGTCACCATTCATCAAGACGATCGGCTTACCACGAGCCATGGTTCCTTCTTGCAACGTAAGCATGAATGAATCGGACCAGGTCTCGGCACCATCTTGAGAAATCTTCGCCTTGACTCGAGCCGACGACCAGGTCTCTCCATAGAGGTTAACGTAGAACAGCCAAACTAATCCGTCAGGCGCTTGCCACACGACTGGATTGCCGTCACCACGAAATGGTGTGTCAGCAATTACGACCGGCAACGACCATGTGGTTTCGCCCTTTTTACGGCGTGACCCATAAACGGCTGTTTCGGTATCGTATTCTCCAGCACCTCCGTAGTAAGCAATGTAGAGATCACCACAAGCAAGTTCGGTAATCGAGGCGGGGTGCTTGTAGATACCCGGATGCTCAGAACCGAACAGGCGCTGCGTATCGATGCTCATGTGGATGTCGATAATGATATCTTCTGCATGAACACAACAAGTGGCTAAAAAAAAGACGGCTAAGACAAGAGTGCGTAGAGCCATTGGGAATACTCATCAAAAGGGTGCACATTACTCTGGAAATTAAACCTGAACCTATTTAACTATAATACCCTGGCTCAGATCGTGTTGACAGCCGCAATAAATGAGAGCCACTCTCTTCTTTCCGTTACTCCACGTCTTTAGTCTCAGTATCTGAGCGGGCATGTTGAGAGGTCATGCTTCTGTAGTCGCGGTATTATCGGCCAATCAAAGAATGCATTAAGTGGATACTGAGCTGATGCCTGCGTGATGGTATTGAATTTCTTGATGACAATATGCTGGTGGTCCGCATTGCCCCCCGCATGTGCGTCATAAAACAGGGTATTCGCTTCTACTCCTGGGATTTTGTTTCTTGGTGCGATTTTTGACATGCCCAGTACTTAAAGAAAAAGAAAAAACTTTGACCTGGCAATTTCGCACGGCTAATCTGGCTTACATGCATCGGATGGCTGTTTCCTTGTTCCCGTCCGTACTTCCTCTCAAACACACACTTACCAACTTCTTAAGCACCATTGGACAATCCGGCGAGTATATTACTCAAACTGAAAAGGCAGCACTGCTAGCGTGCTGAATTTTTCGATGCAAAAGGGCCTTTCCGCCATTGTTGTGTGCCCGACAGGACGCCATCCTGGAATGTTCCAGGACGTGGCCATGG
>JBDOMT010000048.1:0-5610 GCA_039831705.1 Pirellulales bacterium
AGGTTGTCGGCTTGCGGATCGGGAAAGACTTGGCAAGCATCTTTCTCGGCCTTGTAGGCGACCTGCCCCGTATCGGTTACCTTGACCAATCGAGACAGGCTGAAGGGACAGCGAACCATGTACTGTAACTGCAATGCTCGTAAATACCGGAAATTAAAGGTGTTTGCAGTGGTTTCGCATGGCACCTCAGAACTTCGAGATCGTCGAGAAATGCTTTCTAGAATACCAGCTTGCAAATAATGAACACGACTTCGTTCACATTCTATTGGGCCATGAGCCTTACTCTCGCCTTGGGCGTGCCGGTTTGGGTTGCTGGGAGTCCTTAGTCTGCAAGGTGCTCTGAACCATTCTCACAACGTTTGCTACCATCTCATCCTCAACGCTAGGATCCCAGCCTACGGGGCACGCATACTGAATGCGGATCACCTGCGCCTGGTAGGCGTCTTGGCGCACCAGCTCTCGCGTGGGGATATAAAGATTGTGTTCGCCCATGTACGCCGTTACAAAAATGGGTCCATCCGCTCGGAAAGCGTCCTTGATCCGAGCCCCAATCGGCGCGCATACTTCGCCCTGCATGGCCACAAAAGGCATGTTCCCGATCTTCGCCACAATGGTTTCTTCGTATACCGAAGGATACGTGTCGTCGATGTTGTTTTCGTATTTCTTTAGGAAACGATCGTCATCTTTGCGGACTAAGTAGGTGTCGTCGGTACAGACCATGTCAGTCGTCTTCGTCGGGAATTCCAACCCCTCGTCGTAATACCGAATCAACATGCGCACCCAATTCGTCTCCCGGTCTTTGTGGGGATACGGCACGAAGTCTACGTCCATCGGCACCGTTTCTGCCAATTTCCGCGCCTCGGCCTCTGGCATCGGGGGCGCCAAGGGTAGCGAAAATATTTCGTAGCTGCTTGTGATCGGACCAGTCACATCAATCATTTCCCCATTGCAAATCTTGAGCGTTGCTATCGTAAGCTGTCTGGCAATATATTTGGTCACCTGGAGCATGTAGGCATCTAAGGCCTGTGGACTTTCGTCTCGTGCTCTCTGCATGTGCTTGAGGTAATCCCCGGGCCCCCGCACAAACTGATTGCCTCCCACACCATCGCAATACATGGCCTGGACACCCGGCATAGAGGCTTCAACTTCGTCCATGGCCCAACCTGGATGCCCCGGGCCAATCAGGTTCTCTGATGCCTGAGCAGGGTGAGTTCCGTGGTTGAACAGCAGCGCAAGGGGCTGATCTCCTTGCGAGACCTTCAGCACCTGAATTTCGTAATCTACCGGCGCACTACCGCGACTGAAGATGAAGTACCCGTCTCCGACTCCCAATTCGACCTTCACCGGTCCCCGCTCGGTGGCGATCGCCTGCTGGATCAGATCGAATATCTTGTCTGCGAGCCAATGGCCGTACTGAAAATTCTCCGGCACGATTTGAATGGGCGCATTGTGGTTGTGGGTTGCCAGCAAAATGAGATGCGATTTGTCGATGCCCAATTCCTTCTCGACACGTTTTCGCAACAAGGGCGTAGCCACATCGAGACAATTCAGATCGTAGGTCACAATCACCAACCGGCTCCGCCCATCGTTCAGCACCAAAACTCGTGCGTAGATGTCTTTCAAAGTTCCCTGCGACACGGGACCGTTCACCGTCACCATGGGCTGGTCGTTGGTAATCGGTGCCTTTGCCACGCCCGCCTTCATCTCTAGTGCCAATGCAGCAGATGGCAAGCACATAGTAAGAATCAGACTGAGCCGGGTCGTCATCCCCATAGCACAACTCCTTTCGCATGTTTCCTTGGGATCACCCACAGAGAGGAATATGAAACACTTGCTGTTTGTCTTTGAGCTTGTTGGTCTGTGCCAGTCTGTCATCCCTGTAGCGCCGCGCGTGTTCGATCTACCAGATCACTGTCGGGATGGCCGCTTCCCTTGAGGTTGAAGACGGACATCGCCAGAAAGCGGTGCCGCCATCCTGCGCTCACATGGCCAAAATCCTCAAGTACGGCCGAACTGAATTTGTAGTCGTGGGCGTCGCGACCCTTGAGAAACAGAACTCGCCTGGCCGCGTCAATCAGATCGCGTCCACTACCTCCGGATGAAAGGAACGAGTAAATCTTTCCAGCAGCCCGCATCCGGTTGGTGGTGATTTCCGACATGATCTCTCTCAAGACGGCCTCACCGGAGGCATCTGTAGGCGTTGGTTTAAGGTTTTCAATTGTCTGCTCACCCAGTGCCCCGCGACTTTTTGCGGATTCGCGAAACATCGGGTTGAATGAACAAGCCTGTAGCAGCAGTTGTTGTCGCAGGCGATCGTCAGCGACGTGGCGCCACAGGTAGTGCATGGCATTCGCCGTTGTTAGCCCATGCAGCCCTATGATTCCGGGCTTGCGCATTAACAGCTCACCCGCTCCCAAGAAGACACCGTCCCAGACCGACTGCGGAGAGATGCCACTCGACAAAGCGTCGGTGGCTATTTCTGCCGCAGATGCCGGTGTTCCGTGGCGAAACGTCTCGAAAAGCTGTGTGGGAACTACGTCGTCGAGCTTCCCGTCGAGCCAGTTCTCAGGGATGCGATCGAGCTTCTTTACGTTTTCGCGCCAGGAGCGATCGGCTTCAAGGTCGCTATCGGCTGGATTAGGATCGTCCGTGTGATTCAACAATGCAAAGGTTAGCGATCGCAATACGGGTTCAGCGAACTGCCACCCGATGACCTGTAGCGTACGCCACGCGTTCGCAAGATAAATGGCCTTGTGACCGATCGACCGATAGTCGCGGGCGGCGTAGCGAGCGAACAGGTTGAACACCTCGGTTGCACCCGCCGTTCGGACCAAACCTGCTGTCGCCACGTCTGCCTTCTCAACGTCCCAGTGGTCCATCGCATCGATAAATAAGGCACGAGAGCGAATCGAATCCGGGACCATCGACTCCTTGACGGGCTTCATACGCCAGCCACTGCGGCGGGCCTCATCCGCCTGCGACGATTTGAAGTAATTCAGCGCCCAAAATAAGGGCAGCCAGCGGTCCTCGTCCGGTCCCGCTAGACTTGCCAGATGGCACGAGTTGACAACTAGCACACAGTGGAATTTGAAACCGACCGAGGGTCGCGGTTGGACATTGCGGATTCCCGCCAGCAACAGTGCTGCCAAAACTTCGCGGTAGGATTGCCCGCCGCGAATACGATCTGCGATCTGTTCTAGTAACGTATCACGCGGCGACTCCTCAATAAGCCGCACAAGCGGCTCAATATGAGCATCAAACTGCACCAAGTCTGGCTTTAACCCTACCTCCTGGGCCGAGACTCGTGGAAGCCGAGACATGAAAGCTAAGCCGCCCGTCAGAGCCGTAACACTTCCTGTTGAGGCCTGGAGAAACGCTCGTCTTGTCGTGTCTGTAGTTGCCATGACACACCTCCTTACGAACCGCGGCTATATAACTGTTTTCAATCATACTCCGTATGGACGTTGTGTCGAATGTCAGCTAAGGAATAACGCACTTGCTCTTTTGAGATCCTGCTTTACTACGGTTTATGAACCGCTTTACTCTAAGGGAACGCTCTGGAGCAGTGCTTCAGGCCGACAGATGATTCCACCTCGTAGCACAGCCTCGATCTTTCGTGAATTCCGAATGTCTGATGTCGGATCGGCTGAAAGTATGAGCATATCGGCCAACTTTCCCACCTCAACACTGCCTAGATCACGCTGACAGTTTAGTATGGTGGCATTGTTGATCGTCGCCGACTTGATAGCCTCAACAGGCGATAGGCCCGAAGCAACCAACATCTCCAATTCTTGGTGTAAGGCAAATCCCGGCGTGACAAATGGCTCGGGTGTGTCAGTTCCCGCCAAAATTGGGATACCCCTTCGATGTAAGATGCCAGTCAGTTCCTGGTACTTTAGAATTTCATGACGACGCGCGTTCTGTGTCTCTGGTGATAGTTTGCTCTGCTGGCGGTACTGCTCCCAGTAGTCACGCATTCGTTGAGGAACAAGTGCAACATCAGGATGCTTGTGGACTTCTTTAAGGTCGTTTAAGTAAATCATGTTTCTGAACACTACAAGTGTTGGATCTACAGCAACTTGCTGCTCCGCTAGGAGCTGTACCAGAGCTTGGCATTTGGCGTTTCTCAAATCTAGGTTAGCGCGGTGATCAGGTTGGTCGCGCACTTCTGCAGGGATGCAGTAATTGAATACCGACCAAATGTGTTCCAGGCAGTCGATACCGTCCTCGGCGGCTTCTTGGGCGGTATAGCGTCCCAAGTGTCCTGTAATCTTCATTGCATGGTTGTGGCCCTCACGGATGACTTCTCTCCCGATTCGGCGTGGAGTGCCGACATAGATCTTTAGAGTGGTAACATTCCATTTTGCCATATTTTCTACGAACGCGGCAACTTGCGATGGTTCAGTCAATGAGTAACCAACATCACGATGTATCGGCGATTCGTCATCAATTAACGGACTAGCCAGAAACACACGAGGGCACATCTGGGGATTGGATTTTGCGAAGTTGGCTACTCCCACCTCCGCCACAATAGCGTCACCTGCACTACGGACTGAGGTAACTCCTGCCGCCAGAAACAGCGGTAAAAACTCATCGCCCGTTACGTGAGTACGATCAGCCAGATGGACCAAGTGCACATGTGCATCAATAAGACCAGGAATGACGAATTTGCCGTGCCCCTCGATCAGCGTTGAACCGTCCGGAATGCTGAGCGGCTTGGGCGGAGTGCTGATCGCATCAATCCTGTCTCCTCGAATAACGATTGTTCGATTCGGGATCATTTTACCCGAAGAAATATCGAGGACCGAGACGTCTCGGATGATGACCGTCTGCATCTCAGTTGCCAAACTACTGCATTGGATAAGATAAGTCCCTAGAAAAAAGGGTATTGCCGTCCTGGATCGAAACATAATGCTTCTCACAATATCACGTGCAAATTCTATGTATCCTGGCTACTAGCCTAATTCGATTAGTTTATCTCATCAGATAGTTTTTTTGAGACAAATTCGTATGTTATACGAGTTTTGTGCATGAGACTCTAAGTGAAAGCCATAGCTGTCTTCTATTTGATCGCAAATGGCAGCAGAGAGAGTCGACGCTCGTCGTGTCCAAAAAGTTTGTCGCAAGCGAAAGCCTTAAATGAAGCCTTCAAGCTTGCCAGCTTGATGCGTTTCAGTGAAGCCAATTGTCGCTAAATACAACCGATTAGCAAATGGCTCAAAACTGAAACTTAAGAATTACGATCTCCGCGAAGCAGAGCACTTCGACAAGAAGATCGACCTCAACCAATCATCTCAAACGTCGCCAATGTGACCAGCTGTGCCGTATCAAATTGGGGTACACTTGTGGGGTACGTTTAGTATCTAGTTGGTGCGAATAGATACTTGCAGGCGTACCCCACAGGCTCTAGAATCGCCGGAAGTACAGAAAAATATAGTCTATGACAACAGTGGGTAACCCGCCTCATAACCTCGAGGTCATCGCGTCATGTGCTAGATAACCAGAACACTTACCATTGCAACTATAAAGCCCCATGACTACTGCGGCGGCCCAAGATTGACGGATGCCGAGCGGGTGTAGAATAATACCCTTGAAAGGAATCCTCATGAG
>JBDOMT010000202.1:0-24566 GCA_039831705.1 Pirellulales bacterium
GTACAACGCGACCGATGCCGCCGCTTCCAAAGGGGTCTTCAGCGTGACCGGAAAACGCAAGCACCAGCAGGCGACCGTCGGGAGCCACATGAAACCCCATCCGCTGGTGCATCATGTACTTATCCATTCCCTCGGTAATGCGTAGCCCATGAGGTGGTTCATAGGGTGGAAAAACGACAACCGGCTTCGTCCATTCCATACCGTCCTTCGAGGTGATGATCAAGGTCTGACCGGGAGCAATATGTTCGTCGACTGGATTACTGAGATATTGCAGATAGAAAGTATCGTTCCAGAATGCCAGATTGGACGCGTGATTGTAGGTCCAACCATGATCGTCGGCGAGTTCTGGCTGGGTGCGATTGACACGCAACGTCTGATGGCTGTGGACTCCAATCGGTGGACGCAGACGGCCGTGGTGGACATTAGGATCGATCGTTACGCCACCGAGGTAGCGAACTGGCTCGAACTCGGAACCGGTTTGGGCCCAGGAAAGGTTCGTTGAACCCAAGAGTATCGTCAACAGATATAAACATTGCTGCAGGTCGTGATACGTCATTCGGGTTCCCAAGATCAAGGGGTTGCAGCTCAACCGACGACTTCTCGGATAACGTTCCCATGCACGTCCGTCAGCCGGAAGTCGCGTCCGCCGTAGCGGTAAGTGAGTCTTTGGTGATCCACTCCCAATTGATGCAGGACGGTCGCCCAGAGGTCGTAGAACGTGCATTTATTTTCGACCACATGATAGCCCAACTCGTCCGTCGCTCCGTAGATGGTGCCGCCCTGAATGCCGCCGCCTGCCATCCACACACTAAAGCCGTAAGGATTATGATCGCGGCCATTACTGCCTTGCGAAAAGGGAGTTCGCCCAAACTCTCCCGCCCAAATAATAAGTGTCTCGTCAAGAAGCCCCAGGTCGCGAAGATCTTTGATGAGTGCGGCGATGGGCTGATCGACCTGAAAGGCCATCGCACCATGGCCCTTTTCTAAATCGCTGTGTTGATCCCAGGGATTGGCGGCGCCGCCGGCACCGATGTTCTGGGTAAGGCAACTTAATTCGACAAATCGTACTCCGCGTTCGACCAACCGTCGGGCCAGGAGACACTGCCTGGCGTAGGCGGCTTTGTTCGGTTCCTTCGCATCAAGCCCATACAATTGATGGGTTTCAACCGTCTCACCAGAGATATCACAAAGCTCCGGCACGGCGGTCTGCATGCGGAACGCGGTCTCATAATTTTGAATTGCGGCTTCCACCTGGGCATCCTTGCCCGAGGCTTGCAAAAACTGTTTGTCAAAACGTCGACCCAATGCGAGACGTTGCTGTTGCAACGTTTGCGTTCCTGAAGGTTTCACGTTACGTATCGCTTCTGCCTTATCCGCTTGGAGAATGGAGCCCTGATGTTGAGCTGGCAAATAACCGCTACTAAACAGACTCACCCCCCCATGCGGCGGCACAGCATCGCCGCTTTGCAGCACAACGAATCCCGGTAAATTATGATTTTCCGTTCCCAGTCCATAGCTACACCATGCACCTGCGCTGGGATGCCCCATAAACGGAAACCCCGAATGGATCACAAAATTTCCTTGAGCATGCTCATTGACGGGTGTCGTCATCGATCGGATCACCGCCAATTCATCGACCACCGAGGCAATCTGCGGAAACATACTACTAACCGGTATCCCGCTTGCGCCTGAAGGTGCAAACGCAAATGGGCTTGCCATCACGTTGCCATTCTGATTGAACTGAGTCCGTTCGATCTTCACAGGCATCGGCTGACCATGCAAATCCTTCAATTTTGGCTTCGGATCGAAAGAGTCGATCTGTGAAACGCCTCCCGACATAAAGCAAAAGATGACGTGTTTCGCACGAGGCGGGTGATGATACTGCTTGAGCGACGCCTGCCTCGGCAGCCCTGCGTAAGACGGATCCTGCATAAGCCCGGCTAGCGCCAACGCGCCAAATCCGGCTGAGCACTGCTGAAGGAGTCGACGCCGTGAAATGGGTTGCTCCGAGTTCACCTCGAAAGGCAGCCTAACGGACATAGATGAACTCCTTAAATGTAAACAGAGCTGATGCAAAATCAGACCAAACTGCTTTTTCGTCGTCTATTTCAGGAATGGCTCCCAGGGCTCCGACCTTCGCTTCCAACAGAGCAATCTCGCTGGTCAAGCTTGCGACCTCTTGCTGCTGCTTTTCCGGCAAAGCCTCCAAAGTTTGAGTTTCTGTCACAAACCAGGAAGTTGAGAGAAAACTGATTTTAATTTCGTCGGCATTCAAAGCACGATCATATAGCTTCGCCAGAAATATTTTTCCCTCTAGCATTCTATTGCCTCCGGCTGGGAGATGGCGCACTCCGAAACCTACGATTGCGCCTCCCGTGTCAAACTGAAAAGGGCCGCTAGTCTGGTAGGCACTCCCATAGGGCTTGCCATCTCGGTAGCCAACAATCTGGCCATCGTCATGGTAGCTGATCGCCAGATGAACGGGGCGTGTCACGACGTCAGATTCTTGAGATGCCCTAAAAGGCTGGGTACGCGAGAAACCGTTACTCCCAGCAAGCCAATGGCCGGCATTTTTTTCGCCATAAACGATCGAATCAAAATACACTCCATCGGGAGTCTGCAGTGTCATTACGCCGCCGCCACGTTGAGTTAAATTATCAAGCTGCACCCAAGCTTCGAGCGTTTTTGCTTTGAGAGTTTGCTGCAGTGGCAACGTAATGACGTGACTCTTATCACCGACAATTAAAGCGCCGTTTTCGAAATGTCCGCCAATGAGGGGCGTGACGTGGAGCGAACCTACTGAATCCCTCATGTCACTCTCAAAATCCCAACGCGCAATCGGCTTTGGTGTAGTCACACCTGTCGGCGAATCATCATTACCCGACTTTGCCTTTGCTTCTTCTCGCAATTGTCTACGCACAGGATCTAGCAATTTCTCCCTGGCCAACTTCCCTGCAGCGATGCCTTCCTCTAGCTTGGTGCGTTCTCGATGCAACCCTTGAATACGGCTTCGTGTTGCAGCGAGGTAGGCAAGCACGTCATCCAATTCTGGCTCCGACGGTTTCCTGCTAAATGCCTTCATAAACATTTGCTCAATACGTTGCTCGTCTGATCCGATTTGTGGATTGTCGAGTAACCGTTTGGCCCACTGGGTAGCATAGCGAGCGATCGCTGGATCATTCATCAAGGCGAGCGATTGTGCCGGCACATTGGTAACGTCACGGCGTCCGGTTGAAGCAAACGGCTCGGGGAAATCAAACACACGCAGCAGCGGCACAAGCGAGTTTCGCACCACCTTCAGATAGACGCTTCGTCGGGGTGAGTCAGCCTTGACCGAAGCTCCGTACAAACGATGCTCTAACTCTCCCGCCGTATGCAATAACGTGTCACGAATCGATTCAGCCTCGAGCCGACGGATCGTCGCGTGTGAAACCAGCCGATTGTCGGGGTCTTTTTGCTGAGCGTTGGCAGCCGAGCGGGAAGAAAGTTGCCACGTCTGTGAGGTAACCAGCAGACGTACCATCTTCTTTAGCGACCAACCGTCATCCACAAAACGTGTTGCCATCCAGTCGAGCAGTTCCGGATGTGTTGGCTTCTCACCCAAACGACCAAAGTTATTTGGTGTACGAACCAGGCCCTGTCCGAACAGATGGTGCCATATCCGATTGACGATGACTCGTCGAGACAGCGGGTTATCGTCCCGAAGCACATCTTCCGCCAATTTGAGCCGACCGCTCAGTTGGGTTTCATAGGGTGTGGCGTCAATCGCTTCCAGGAAACGGCGCGGGACAATTTTCCCGGGCAGCTTGTGATTGCCTCGCACATAAAGTGCTTGATCGTGCGCCACAGTTTCTTCCAAACCTGGAACACGAATCAGTATCGGAATTTCATTTTCAATATGGCGGTACTCCTCGACCAATGGCTTAGCGGTCGCCAACGAGGCGAGTTGATTCGACAGCAATCCTTGCCTGAGACATGCATCCAGCAGCGCCGCTTTTGCGTCTGAAACATTGCCTTGCCGCCACGATTCGACAGCCGAGGCAATCGTTTGTCGATAGAGTTCAACAAGGTATTTAAGGGAATGAGGGGGATTGGCTGCTGCCGCTTCAAAAATTGGTTCCAAATGCTCGTTGAAATCGGTTGGCACACTCTGTCCTTTGCCGAGGACAAGAGCTTCGCGAATTCCAAACCAGGAGCGATGTTGCTTCTTGACCAACAAGGGAGCGTCCTTAGCCGAAGTCAATTCGATATGAACCAGATCCTCGTTCCAGTAGGCCAGATCGAAACGTTGCCAGCGCCACTCGTTCTTCAGCTCAGAAACCGGAAACACCGTTCCATTACGAGGATAGTCATGAACGACGTAACGAACTGCTGCCCCATGCTCACCGATTACCCGCAGCCAAAGTTCGTGGTCTTTACCGATCTTAAAGTCGTCCGAACTCAGCCGAGCAGGATACATATCCGATATTGTATTCGTGAAAACGCCAGCCGGGTAAATACCCGTCAGGGCAAGGTCGCCCTGGGTGGCAACCGAAAATTCGCCAGCCGGCAAAGGCCGATCAGGCATCCCGCCACCGTATGGGAACCAAGTCGAGTAATCTGCCTCGGATGCCAGATTCCAGTGTTTGATCTTTTTGCTGGAGTGAAACCGTTTCCATTGATTGACGGATTCTTGATGCGCGCTGCAACATTTCTTCCAGGCCGCGTCAAAGCTGGCACTTTGCGCAAGTACTTTGCGTACCAGAAACAACGGATGCAACACAGATTTTGTCTTTTCAACCTGTTGCCACGGTCCGTTGTCGGACAAGAGTTGTACCGGCAAATCCTTTAATACGCCCAACCAATCCTTGGCAACTGCGTTTCGAATTTTAGGTTTTAACGCTACAAGTAAATCGCGATTACGATTTTGCTTCTCCGGCAAATCAATAACGACTCGTCCAGGCCGGCATGACCCCAGAATTCCAAACAGCGCGTAATAGTCTTGCTGACTGATTGCATCAAATTTGTGATCGTGGCATCGTGCACACGAAACGGTGAGACCAAGAAACGCCTTCGAAAAAACATTGATCTGATCATCAATGAATCGCACTTTCTCATCCAAGGGATCGGTCGGCGCAAATCCATGAAATACCATTCGCCAATGGGCCGGCCCAATCATCGACTCATTGATTCCTAGTTCTGTATTCACTCGCGGAGACGCGAGCAGGTCGCCGGCAAGGTGTTCACGGACCAATTGATCGTACGGGACGTCGTTGTTGAGTGCACGAATTAGGTAGTCGCGATACACCCAGGCATTGTCGATCTCCGGATCGCCCTCGGATCCGTGGGATTCCGCATAGCGGATCCAATCCATCCAATGTCGGGCCCAACGCTCTCCAAAACGGGGACTGTCGAGCAACTGGTCAATCAATTCTTCGACCACTTCGTTCCGCTGTATTTCGTTGGCATTGGCAATGCGTGAAGTCCAGTTACGTGCGTCTTCCACCCCAGGCGGCAATCCAATCAGGTTGAAGTAGAGGCGACGGACCAGAACCCCAGCTTCCGCTGGCTCACTCGACTGCAAGCCCTCGGTGGACAATTTAGCAGCAACAAATCGATCGATCGGGTGTTCAGATCGGTTCACTCCCGCAACGGTCGGTGTCTCAGGCCGTTGTATTGGTTGAAGGCTCCACCACTGTTTGCGCCGCAGGAGCATCGCATTCCAAGAAGTGGTGGCGGAAAGTTCTTCGGAGGATGGCGGTTCATCGCGTGGGTCGGGAAGACCCATTGCAATCCACTTCTCAAAATTGGCGATCACACGCTCTTCAAGCTTGGCACCATTTTCGGGCATCTCCAAGCCTTCGACTTCATGCCGCAGAATTGACAACAGACGACTCTTCTTGGGCTGGTCCAGAGCAACAATCGGTCCATTCTCGCCGCCATCGAGTACGCCTTGGCGAGAATCCAGTGCTAACTCGCCCTCGGTCGAGTCAGCTGAGTTGTGGCATTCGTAACAGTACTCAGCTAGCACTGGCCGAATCTGAGTTTCGAAAAACTCGATTTGCTCGGCGGTGGCTATTTCTTCTGCGAAACTTTGGCCAAAGCCTAGCGCTATCAAGATAATTGCCAGCACTGTGAGTAATGCATTTTTCACGAGATTGCACCAGATCGTTCTCGATCTGTCCTGGATCTGAGGTTGTCAGCAATTCAGCAGCCAAATATCTCTTCCAACCTCTTGGTCATCACCTCAGCATCAGTATCAATGCCGGTCCAATATTTGATGCCAATCACACCTTGATTCACCAACATCCCAAGGCCATCGAGTGTCGTACAGCCACGAGATTCGGCATCTCGGATCAGGCGAGTGCGCGGTGGATTGGGAATCACGTCGGCAACGACCATTCCTGAGGCCAGCGTATTTATGTTCACCGCTAGCTGCGCATCGACATCGGGAAACAATCCGATCGATGTTGCATTGACCACGATATCAATTTCCGAGGGGATACTGTAATCACCGTCCCAGAGAACAAAATCAGCTTGGGCAGGGGTCTTTTCATTCAGCATCTTTACTAATGCTTCACCCCGTGGTGCACTGCGATTAACGACCGTGATATGGGTAGCACCGGCGAGCGCTACTTCGACACCGATTGCCCGCGCTGCGCCACCGGCGCCAAACATAACCATTCGTTTACCAGTCGGATCGGTCTGCTCTCGCAGTGAATTAACAAACCCTTTGCCATCGGTGTTCTCGCCGATAAACTTTCCGTCTCGTCTGACAGCGCAGTTCACTGCGCCAATGATTTTTGCCGATTCACCCAGTCCATCCAGGTGTTCAATGACCGCCACCTTGTGGGGAATTGAGCAGTTGAAACCGACCCACCCCATCGCGCGAGCCCCCAGTACCGCGTCGCCAAGTTTTTCTGGAGAAACTTCGCAGGTGAGATAGCGAAAGTGCAGCCCGTGACGTCGATAAGCCGCCTCGATCATCTCCACTGTAGGATTTTCAGCTGCAGGCATCGCAAAAACGCCCGTTAATTCGTGAAGAAAATTCATAGAGTCACTTTATGTTCTGAGCCGGGATTATCCATTGATCATTGCCTGGAACCTTTCCAAGTTCGAATGCCCCCTATTGTAATACACGAACAAGGTTTTACCACTGTGACTTTTTGTCGATACGCTCCACCCCGGACAAGATGCGTAGCTACTGAGCCCAAGTAATGAGACTACCAAGCCGTGGCGACGGATCGATCTGTTTATCATTCCGCTCGCCGTTACCCAATAATCGCATCCATCGGCTTGCCATAATCGATTTCAATTCGCTTATGACCGGGCACATTCAGACGTCTTGACTCTAAGCCTAGCTGCTTGAGAACAGTGGCATGGACGTCCGTAACGTAATGTCGATCTTTGACGGCATGAAATCCTAACTCATCGGTGGCGCCATGCGTAACGCCTCCCTTAATTCCTCCGCCTGCCATCCAAATGGTAAAACCGTAATTATGGTGATCACGTCCGTCAACCAGACTGTTGCTGTTGTCACGTACTTCAACGCCGGGCGTTCTGCCAAATTCGGTCGCCCAAACTACCAAGGTTTCGTCCAGCAGGCCACGTTGCTTCAAATCACCCAATAAGGCACCAATCGGCTGATCAACTTGAGCGCAGTTCTTTGAGTGGTTTTCTTTGAGTTTGGAGTGCGCGTCCCAATCGTCATGGTATATTTGCACAAAGCGCACCCCCTTTTCGACCAAACGTCGCGCCGTTAAACACTTTTCAGCAAATGGTCTTGTAACTTCACGATCAAATCCATAGTGGTTTAAAGTGGCCTTTGATTCCTCGGAAATTTTGACCACTTCGGGGACTGCCATCTGCATTCGAAAGGCCAGTTCGTACGATTTTATGCGAGCCTTCATTTCCTGGTCATCCGGATAAGCGATTCCAGCTTCGGCATTAAGTGTTTGCAGAAAATCGAATTGGTCGCGTTTCTCTTCGAGGTAAACATTGGATCCCGGTGAACCGAAAGCCAATGGTCTTTCGGGATCGGCGCTGATCTGCACACCCGCATGCTCCGGTCCCAAATAATCTGCGCCGTGCGCAGCCACGCCGCCACAGCAATCTCTTGGGGGATTACCCAAAGCGACGAACCGGGGCAGGTTTTCGTTCAACGTGCCTAAACCGTAGTGAACCCATGACCCGATGGACGGAAAATAACCATCCAAGACATGCCGGCCGGTATGAAATTGTAGTTGGGCAGCGTGGTCATTATCGGTAGTCCACATCGAGCGTATGAAGGCGATGTCGTCTGCCCTTTGTCCGACATGGGGCCACCAATCGCTGATTTCGATACCACTTTGACCATATTTCTGGTATCCAACTTGCAGCGGAAATATTTTCGACATCATCTTCCGCGGTTCCCCGGTAAAATCTCGGGCGTTTTTGCGAAAGAAAGGTGATTGCACGATTGCATCATTGTGTGGTGTCTCCACAAACGATTTATCGGCGTAGCGATTGATCTGAGGCTTGTAATCAAAACTCTCGAGGTGGCTGGTACCGCCGAGCATGAAGAGCCAGATCACACTCTTTGCCTTTGGGGCACCATGCGGGAGGCCTGTGGGCGGCCGCCACAGGTCGTGTGGTGCGGCTCGAACGACGCCATCGTCTTGTAGCATCGCTCCCAGTGCGAGCCCTGTGAAACCCATCCCACAATCGGAGAGGAATGCACGGCGGGAAACGCGTCCGCACTGGCTGCCGTCGAATCTTCCGTCAGTAGATTGTACACCAAGCATATTTCGTTCTCTAGGCCAACACGTGGTTCAACGAATCGTAACAAAGTCATTGTGGTTAAAAAGGACTTGGATGAAGTTTTCCCGTGCTCTTTTCACTGGATCCCGAGCGGGCTCCACACCACCCTCTCCCCCTGGCAGCATGGGCGTCAACTCTGCTTCGCGATTGGCAAGCAGTGCCTGATGCCGAGACAAAAACTTGCTCGAAAGCTTCTGTTCCGTTTCCGTAGGGTAGCGGCTCAGTACCCGAGCAAAAGTTTCGTTGATGAATTGTTGTTGTCCCAGCTCTGAGAGACTATTCGCAAGATAGCGGGCATGATTCTGTGCCAATACCGAATTGGATAATGCCAACGCTTGCTGGGGAACGACGCTCGTTTTGCGCTGGTAGCATTGAATGGGACTGGCGACATCAAATTGTGCGAGGAAATCCATCTTGTTGTCGGGAGTCAGTTGGAAGTACAGGCTACGACGTAGCGATTGATGCCCCTTGGTTTGCGGAATCGTTGCCCCTCCAAGGGTAAGATCCAATCGCCCAGACGCCAAAAGAATGCTATCACGCACAGCTTCAGCTTCCATACGACGTGAATTTGCTCTCCAAAGATAGATATTCTCGGGGTCCTTTTCCAAGTTTTGCGATTGGCCTCCCACGGTTGAGCAGCGACGGTAGGCCTGCGACATTACCATCATTTTGTGCAGTGGCTTCATCTTCCACTCCTGTTCGATCAATTCGGCCGCCAACCAGTCGAGCAACAGGGGATGTGAGCGAGGTCTTGAACGCACACCAAAATCTGACACGGTTGGCACAATGGCACGTCCGAAATGCCGCAGCCAAAGATGATTTACCGCCACACGAGCCGTTCGTGGGTTGTTCGGATCGGTCATCCAACGAGCCAATGCCAGTCGCCGACCGGAACTCTTAGGTGGGTAAAGTTGTCCAAGCGGCTGATAATCGCCAGTTGCAGAGGAGATGGCTTCCTCGGAAGCCTTCAGTGAATTTTGAACGGTCGCCCGATACTGTTGGGCGTCGGCCAATAACGTGTTTTTACCTTGAATCGCTGAAGAGTCCAGGTCGTCGACCAAAGAGAGATAATAGTCTCTTTCTAGAACCCCACATTGAATGAGCAAATGTGCGGTTCGCTTTCCTGCCATGTCTGCCTCAATGGCTAACCCTTTCATTTCAGCTCCGTCAGCCTCATTAGCCCGTAGGTACTTCGCACGCTCTGCGGCAATTCTGCTTTGCAACGCGGTAAGTTCCATCTCAATCGATTCGATTTCCTTTTTGTTGATTTCGATCGCCAACTGCAACTTACCAATATCGCGCTGAATGTCCGTTGACGATGGCCGCATGGAATGGATTGCGATTTCTATGAATTCGGCAGTTCCCCCATAGACCCAGGTGGCAAATTTTCCGGGCTGCCGTTCTTTTGGCAAGATGTAATCGAGCATCAAGTCGCCATTTAACCAGAGACGTAAATCTCGACCCCGTACGACGACTTCGACGGTGGTCTTTCTTCCAACTTTGAGAAGAGTGTCCACGATGCCAGAATGTGGGTAGATATCTTTTCCTCCAATACGGTGGAACGCCTGCACCGACTGTTTTTCATCCCCCGTGCTGGTGTAAATGTCTTGAGAATTCCCCGCTTGCTGCATGTCAAAACTGAAACCGATCGAACGAAAAGTGCCTGGCGCCAGCGTACGATAGACCACCCGCGCGTAGAAGTTCATTGGATGCCGATCCTTCGTTGCCAGATAGGCAGTATTTCTGCCGGAAGGCAATTCAGGACGGAGGAGCGCACCGTCGATACTCCACTTACCGGCTAATTGCTCCCAATAGACTGACAATTCTTCATAGGGGCTGAATTGTTGAAACAGGTCTGAAGCGGCATCCCGTACCATGTCGGCACGCCAAGGCTGTGCCGCAGTCTCTAGTACTGGCTTCTGCGCCTGAAGCGATTTCAATTCCGTGTCAAGTGAAGCCAGGTTTTTACGCGATTTGCAGATGCGCCGCTGGATCTCTTTTTCGGCAACCTCGATAAATTCTGGCTGAAGCTCCAGGCAGCGAGCTTCCACTGACCGAGTGATCTCTTCGGGTTCGAATGATATCTTATTGAAAACTTCCGGCACACCTGCCGTCAATGGATTCTCTTTGTCGGGCGATCGTTCGTCGCCTCGAACGAACAGATAGGTAGGGGCATCGACGGTTTTGTCATAGACTCGTGGCAACCCATTGCTCTTGATATCCATTTCACCTGGATAGGGATCGGTACGAACATCGTGGGGCTCGAAGATCGCTCGGAACCGGTAGTAGTCGGTCTGAAGAATTGGATCGTATTTGTGGTCGTGACAGCGTGCGCACTTCATCGTGATGCCCAGGAAAGCCATATTAAAGTGATCGACCGTATCAATGAGCCACGTAGTCCGATTGAATAAATACCAACTGCGTGCCAAGTAGCCCGTGGCACGGAGGGCGTCACGATCTTGCGGGGCCAACTCGTCTGCAGCAAGCATTTCGTGTAGCATTCGGTCGTAACCTTTATCCTCATTGAGCGACTCAATGATCCAATCGCGCCAATGCCAAATGTGGTATTGGCTGTTGCGAATCTCATTGGCAGCAGTGGAGCCATACCAATCACTGTATCGCCAGATGTCCATCCAATGGCGTCCCCAACGCTCACCATAGTGCGGACTCAATAACAGCTTATCCACGACTGCTTCGTAGGCGACATCGGTCGGATCCTCGAGAAACTCCTGGAGTTCTCCTTTGCTCGGAGGCAGACCAATGAGATCAAGATAAACACGGCGCAACAGCGTGTGCGGTTCAGCGGCCTTAACCGCAGTGAGATGGTCCTCTTCATGATGAGCAACAAGAAAGGCATCGATCGGGCGGTTCGCTCGAGTCGGGTTCTGAAGCTGAGGAACTTCCGGCCTGGCAACCGGTTGATACGACCAATAGCTCCGAGGGTCGCGTTCGGGTTGATCTTCTTCGGGAAACTTAGCCCCCTCGGCAACCCAACGCTTCAGGAGTTCAATTTCTTCCGATTTCAGCGACGTCCCCTCACCTTCGGGCGGCATGATCGAATCCGCTTTACCCGTGACCCTGCTAATCAGCAAACTCTCGGCAGGTTTTCCAGGAACAACCACTGTTCCTGAGTCACCACCTGCAAGAATGAGTGGGCCTGAATCAAGTCGCAGGCTGGAATTTTGTTTCAGCGCGCCGTGACAAGCAAAACACCGATCTGCCAACAGGGGTTTGATGTGCAGCGCATAGTTGACCAATTCCTCCGCTGAAAGCAGACCCGCAACGCTGCTCAAAACCATTAGCTCTACTACCAATATTAATCTACGAACTGCCATGAACCATTGTGTTCTGAAATATTGTTGCAGGGAATGCGGGAACAGACGTGAGCAATCCTCTGATCTACGTGAGGCTTGCCGGAGCATTCATAGTACCATATTTAAGTAGCCCAAACATTTCAATCGGTGTGGCCCAAGGGAAAGCCCTTCAACGCAATTCGAAGTACACCCCGTCATTTTCCATGCACTTCCCTCAAAAGTCGTATGGCCGTTTCTACCAGCATCTCACCGCCGCCCGGTGCAATACGAGAGTTGATGACCTCGTAACCACCCTCGACAAATGCCTTATTGGTAGGAATATAACCTGGAGCGTCGTTGGCAAGTTCAATGACAAGCGTTGTCTTAAACGGCGAATTCGATTTGATGTGCAAACCAAGTTCGACAAATATCTCACCCGGCAGCGTAATGATTGCAACGTCCGGGCTTAACCGAAAAGCGTGGATCTCCAGTGGGATAAGCTCGCTGGGGTAATGTTGAAGCGCGGTAATCTTGTAAGCTTCGACTCGTTTAGCAAATGGTACATCTCGGTCGCCTACGCGGGCCATCTCCTTCTTTGCTTGAGCAATCTGCTCGGTGGTAAACTTTTGTTTGGGTACGTTGACCACTTTATGAGCCACCGCCAGAGATGGGCCGGAAACCGGTTGCAAGTCGGGCATCGCCTGGGCGACCGATTCGGCCAACATGCGGCCAATTTCATCCGTTTTATTACGTTCCTTGGTGGATGTATTGGCATGGTTAATATCGCCACAAGTGCCAATACCAAAGAGCGAAACAAAACGGTCGCCGTAGGCCTTGGCCAGGTCTTGCTGCAGGTAATAGGGGTAGTCGGCCGAGTATTCGGTACCGCCCAACGTGTCGAGATGGAGCGCGTAACACGTGATCGAGGCGTGCGGCTTACCGCTGACGACTCCGTCGAAGCGAATCAGTCCGACTTCGGGATCAATCGGCCCGGCGGCGCGGATCACATCGGGGTGATTAAGCCCGATCCACGTCTTAGCGCGACCGTTTTTCATGAGAAAGCGACGGTTAAAAGCAACCCGATTTTCAGTTCCGCTACCAGCAGACAAATTTACCACCGCAAGATTTTGCTTGGCCAGATCAACCGCGGCCACGAGTTGTTTAGTGAGAAATGCAGGGTAGTCGAACTTTTCCCGGGAATCAGAACCCTCACGGGCAATCGTTACTTGGTGAAACTGGTCGCGTAGCGCGCCCCAATAGAGGGGACCGGTGTGGGAGTGGGTGGCGGCGATGGAGACATTGTTTGCGGGTATATCGATCTGATCGGCAATGAGTCGGCGGCTTTCGGAGGAGACTTCCGGCGCAATTCCAACCAAGTCGCACACCACCAGGGCGGCCACCGTGTCGCCTTGTGAAAACACGATCGCTTTGGCCAACAGCGGATCCTTGACTCCGGTGCTGAGTCGTTCATGAAAATAACCACTCATGCGGTACCCGATAGGTGGCGTGATATCGATCACACCCGTTCCCATCTGGAACTTTCCCTTTGGATGAGGGGCCGCCCATCCATAAGAGCCATTGGCAACAAGCAGCCAGGCAAAGCAAACGGTCAGACACTTCATAGCAAAGCAGGTTCTCATCGTAGAGAGGCCTTTTCAAAGAATTGTTGACGGAGACGAGTGGCAATCGCTTATCGCAATTGATACTAATTACTCGCGTCCTAGCATCTTAACTGAAGTATAGCCGTTCGGAGCTAGAACACCAATCTGTCGGTACTTGAGTGTGGATCGATCACTTACTACTCGACTATCGGGTGCGGCATTTTGATCTGTCACGATGTTGCTCATGGGTGATGGAGAGCTTACCATGCAGTAGGCTCGCAGTGTGTGGTGCAGAATGATCGCGTCAATCTGTTCTGTTTGACATGGCTGCCTAATTGCCAGATAACCGGGAAGGAACGCAATGTCATGGGAAACTATCCCGTCAATCGCCGCCGCTTTGTCCAGGGGGTTGTCTCGGCAACCGTAACTGGTGGCGTAACATCGATGAACAACCACACCGCAGCCAACGACGACATGCCCGAACGGGCTAAATTCCGAGAGCATCTGTTGCGCTCTCTCGGCGGCCCTTGGCCTGAGCCTTGCCCGCTCGAACCCGAGATCACCGAAACTGTAAGCCAAGAAGCATATCGCGTTGAATATCTCTCTTTTTTGTCAGAGCCCGACGACCGCGTACCCGCACTGCTGTTGGTGCCCAAAGGAGTCGATGACAAATCACCGGCCCCCGGCATCTGCATTTGGCACCAACACGCGGGCAATTACGATTTGGGCAAATCCGAACCGGCAGGACTGGGCGGCAATCCCATGCATTATACCGGCGTCGAATTCGCCAAGCTCGGCTATGTCGTACTGTGTATTGATGCGATAGGTTTCGAAGATCGCCAAAACCCCGAACTAGCCAATGATGGAACCCTCGACAATGGTGGCTATGAACGTTATCTCTTCCTGCGTTATTTAGTTGAAGGAAAAACACTGGCTTGGAAAAACATCCTCGATATGCGCCGCGCGGCCGATTACCTGCAAACTCGTGCCGAAATCATTCCTGATCAACTTGGCTGCTATGGCCACTCGATGGGCTCCACCCATACCTGGTTGGTCGGCGGTTGGGAACCACGATTCAAGGCACTGGTTGGCAACTGCTGCTTACCTACCTACTGTGGAATCCACCGCGAACAATTGCTGCACTGCTTCCCCAACTTTGTACCAAACATTTATCCGGCTGCCGATACCCCCGACATCGCAGCATTGATCGCACCTCGACCGTTGCATCTCAACTTCGGCGAACACGATAGGGGCAGCCCGATCGATGAAGCTCGACGAGGGGCGGAATACATCGCAGAGGCCTATAGCAAATTAGGGGCTAAGAAAAACTTTAGTTACCACGTCGAAGATGGTGTCGGTCACGTCCTGAGTGACGCGATGTGGCAGAAGACTCATGAATTCTTTGCTCGACATTTGCCAATTTCTGATCCTAAGACTCGATGATAATTTACCATGAGGGTAACGCCCAGATGTCCCTAAGAAAAACAACTTCGCGTAGACAGTTTGTCCGCCAGACCAGCGGAGTAGTAGCAGCTTGTTTTGCCGGTTTAAAGACAAAGGCAGGTAGTGGCAAACCCGCTGCCAATAAGCGAGTGAAAATAGGTTGCAACTCGCCAACGGTCCGGGGGGCGGAGCCCTGTTTATTGGCGAGCGAGGTAAAATTTCGATCGACCATGGCAAGTTCACCGTCGATCCACTGGAGCGGACTGACGTGCTGAAACCGCAAGCTGAAATTCAAGGCGAGCCGACCAAAATGCATTTACAGAATTGGATCGATTGTATCAAAACGCGTGAACGTCCGGTTGCCGACGTCAAGATTGGCCATCGCTCGGCAACTGTTGGCCATTTAGGGATCATCGCTTGTTGGGTGGGACTCCCGCTGAAGTGGGATCCAGTTCGTGAGGAATTTGTGGACGACGCCAACATCTATGCACTATTGCAGCGTGAACATCGCTCCCCGTACGAACTTCCCAAACTGGCCTGAGCGTGAACTAGCGATTACTGTTTGAACAACCTTTGATATCTAAAACTGCTGCCATGTCACCCTCCAATCAAATTAACCGATGTCACTTTCTTGCCGCAACCGTTTCGACACCGCTGTTTGGCAGCAGCAATATTCACGCCAGCGCAGCTGCGGTGCAAACTCGGAAATCGAGAATCATGATCGACCGAATCGAAGTCTTTTCCATGCGCTATCCAACATTCGGCCACTTCAAGTTTTTCACAGGGCCTCACGGTTCGCGTGGTCGGGCTGCGGTGATCGTGAAGATTGTGGCCGACGACGGTAGCGTGGGTTGGGGACAAAGCGTACCAATCGCTTTGTGGAGTTATGAGACGCTAAAACCGCCACGATTGTCATACGAGATTATTTCGCGCCAGCGTTGATTGGGCTCAATCCGCTTGATCTCGATGCTTGTCAGGCAAAGCTCGATCGGGCGCTGGCCGGTGCGTTTTCAACTGGTATGCCAATTTCCCGCGCAGGGCTCGACCTGGCGTTGCATGACCTCAAAGGCAAATTAACCGGCAAGCCGCTCGCGCACCTTTGGGATCGCAAACCAGGGCAACCACTTACACTGAGCTGGACAGTAAACCCCCGCAGCCTGGATGATGTTGAGGGCTTGGTCGAGGCGGGGTGGAGTCGCGGTTATCGTCACTTCAACATCAAGGTCGCGCCTGAGCCAAAGTTCGACGTTGAACTGGCCAAGATGGTACGGCGACTTGCACCGAACGGTTTCCTATGGGCCGATGCCAATGGCGGATACGATCCTAGCACGGCATTGGAGGTAGCGCCCAAACTTGCCGATGCCGGTGTCGATGTGTTGGAGGCCGCACTCAAGCCGAATCGATTAAGCGGTTACCAGGCGCTTAAAAAGCAAGGCGCGATTCCAATCCTCATGGATGAGGGGGTGGTATCGTCGATCGAGCTTGCAGAATTTATCCGGCTTGAGATGATCGATGGAGTTGCGATGAAACCATCGCGATGTGGGGGCCTGGAATCAGCACGTCGGCAGATCGAATTGCTTGAAGATTGCGGCTTGATGTGGCTTGGCAGCGGACTTACCGACCCAGATATTTCGATGGCAGCAACTCTCGGCTTGTATGGAGCCTATGACTTGAAAAAGCCTGCAGCATTGAATGGCCCACAATTCCTCAAAAACGACGTGCTGGCCACGCCACTGAAGGTTGCCAATGGTAGGGCCGAGATTCCCCAAGGCCCTGGTCTGGGTATCGAAGTTGACGAGTCCAAGGTTGATGCTCTGGTAAAACAAACGGTGGAGTAAGAATTGCATGAGCGGCTCGCTGAGCCGAGCAGCATAGGACCATAGGTACATTGTGAGGGTAGATGATGCGACGTCGAGAAATGTTAAGAACTACCAGTGCTGCCGTGTTGAGTTCGGCGTTCTCTTATGCTTGGACTAATGCTGCTGAGCTACCCCAGTGGCGGGTTCTCTACTTTACCCGCAATCTGGGCTATTACCATTCGGTAGTGCAGCGACGGGGCGGCACTTTGAGCCACGCGGAACGCGCCTTGATCGATATGGGCAAACGGATCGGTGTGGAGATTGTGTGCAGCAAAGACGGCCGTGTATTCGACAAAGATCTCGACCAATACGACGCAATTGCCTTCTACACGAATAACGATTTGACGAAGCCAGGTGAGTACGGTGAGCCGCCAATGTCCATAGCTGGGAAACGAAGGCTACAGGACGCAGTCGCTGCAGGGACAGGCTTTATCGGCTTTCATTCTAGCTGTGCCAGCTGGCGAACATCTGGTGAGCTCTTTGCCAACAGCGAAGAGGTAGATCCCTATATCGACATGATCGGCGGTGAGTTCGTTGCTCACGGTCCACAACAACAAGCCACGATGCGGGTCTGCTCGCCGAGATTTCCTGGCATGGAAGGATTGACTGGCTCATTTCGTATGATGGAGGAGTGGTACTCACTTAAAAACTTCAATCAGGATCTGCACGTTATTCTCGCACAGGAAACACCTGATATGCGCGGCGAATGTTATCAGCGACCCTCCTACCCATCGACTTGGGCGCGAATGCATGGCAAGGGTCGAGTCTTCTTCACATCGATGGGCCATCGCGAGAATGTTTGGGTGGAATCCCCGTTTCAGCCAATTGTATTGGGAGGACTTTCCTGGGTACTGGGTCGAGTCGACGTCGACGTAACCCCAAATATCGACCAGGTACCTGATGCTCGACGGCTGTCAAACGGATAGTCAGCGACCACCTGCAGAGCAGGCGGCATGAAGAAGGCATCTTAAATAGGGCCAAACAGAAGCACAGGTGGGTTTAGGGGGATACCCTCCAAGTATTCGCAAAGCATCACCGATCATAAACTGATCAAGGCAGTTGACCTCTGAGCCGAAGGTCATCCCAACGATCTCGACTTGGCCATCTTCACTCAGATCAGCCACATTGGGCGAATCTTCGCTGGAAAAGCCCGCTACTTTCCAGAGTAATTCGCCATCCGTCTCAAAAGCATAGACCGCGTCATGCGCATCGTCCTTAGCATGGTTGTCAACCGACTTGATGATTTCGTACGTTCCATCGTCGTTGAGATCATGCGCCATGAGGGACTGATGTTGTCCCGGAATCTTCTGAGTCCAAAGAGTGGCCCCATCTGACGCGCGAAATAGATGGGTGGCTTTCGTGCCCCGAGAGGAATAAACCACAGTTCTTGCGCCGTCGTTGGAGAGATCGGCACAGATTTGGACAATCACAAACTGGGATCATCGATCTGGTATTGCGTTTTCAGCAGTTTGCTTGGCAAGGTGGCATCTGCCGGATCGGCGATCGCAGGGCCAAGGGGCGAACGAGTTGGGCCTGTGTCGATTCCAAGTTTTTGCCAATCCGCTGCCGATACCGACTGCCCAAGAGGGTAGTCAGGAATCGTGAGATCGTAGATTCGCTTGACCTTTTTCGTCAGATCTTTCCCTCTTATCAGAGGGTCGAATGACGCTTCTCCGACCAGAGCCATCGAGAAGGCGCCTTTGCGTTTGGGATACTTGCTTCGCATCGCTTGGTCCGCATTCACTTTGTAACTCCCCATCCTGCCGCCATAGAAACGGTAGCAGAACCCGTGAGCCATCACATTGCGTTGGGCACTGTCACTGAAATGTTCAAACAGCTGGCCAATTTCGGTGGCGAAATCCTTGCTTTTGAGCACCTGGCGATAGGGCCTCAAGTACGATCCATATTGCGACCCCAGCGAGAACCAGTGACGTCTGGAATCACGATCGGGGATGGAATTGATGTAGAAATCCGACTTTCCTTCCAGTTTTTTCAACTGGTCCGCAAACCGTCGGGCATCTTGCTTGTCAGTAAAACGGTGCTTCAAGCAAAGAGAAATGGGCATCTCCGGACGATGCTCACGAACGACGGAAAACATCTCCTCGAGCATGAGGTCTTCTGGGTAAGACGTATCTTTGCACTGATCGCATTGGCAAGAGACGCCATCGTGGTAAGGCGATTCGATCACGATGCCGTCAAGATCTGGCACCCTATTGATGAGTTCCGCCATCCGTTCGGTATACCACTTACGTGCGACAGGATCTCGCGGGCAGTCACTATCATCTGATCCTTGAGCGACGATACTGACCTCCGGCGGTGTCCCTTCGTGTGCCGGGCGGAACGGAACATAGAATGCGAACACTTTGATTCCACGGGAATGGGCATACTTGATGAACTCGCAGTAGGCATCTTGATATTCCTTAAAATTGCACCAGACGAGCGTTACCTGGTTGATTTTCCATTCACTCAACCAATCGACAAAATACTGCTTGTTGAAAACCACATCGGTACTGAAAACATTCAGGTGTACCAAATTCATAAATTCAGGATCAGGGTTCGTCGCTGAAAACAGATTGCAGCCAGACTCGGAAAGCTGTCGAATCTTCAGTTGGGGAGCGAATGAGACCTGAGTTCTAAACAAGAAAGACTCTTCACGATTCCGATAGCAATAATAATGACAGAAATCACGGACCGCATAGAGTGTTCCACGAGGATCGGCGCCACAGAGTACGGCAAGCCAACGGTTGTCGCCTGGCGCCGCAGGATGAGAATCGATTGCAACCACAGCCCCCTGCTCTTCTTCGTTGGGTTCAAAATATTCCGTTCCAGCCAAGTGAGCTAAGAGAGGATTATTCTGTACTCGGCCAAGTGCCAGAACATTGGTTTCGTTAGCCAGCAGCGACCCAATGTCCCCTTGCGCTCGAATGATTTTAGGTGGAATGCCTGTGACTTCTTCTAAATGTGACGCTAGCTCTGAGGCGGCGTACTCCTCCAACGGATCAGGCGATTGCGGCAGGACCAGAGAAATCTCTGCCGAATCGCTCACCTTCAGAAAGTTGATCTCAGGCTTCCATCGCCACTGTTGCTCCACCCAGTCGGAGAAAATGGTGGCGGCACTGGCCGTGCTTGCTTTTGGACGATCGATGAGCGTTAGATCTTGGGCGACCACGAGCTGACGGATGAAGTCGTCGTAGTCGTGCCCCGTTTTGTTGGTGGGAGCCCCACCTTGGGGGCCTGTAACGTCGGGATGGACCACGATGCAGTCCCATTCCTGGCGGCCAAAACTGAGTGACCAATTCATGATCCACGCATACGCTCGTATGAACTCCGCACGTGATTCGGAGGTCGCGGTCCGGGGAACGGCAAGCACTACGAGATCCGGCTTGAGCTGGCGGACAATTCTCTTAGCCTCCTCCTCGAACTGGGTGAACTTCTTGATACTTGTCCCAAGACTATCCGGCTGGGCGGTTATTCCTGGCTGCTGAATGCCTCCAACTCGGTTTTGCGATGGGCTCTTCATCTCGACGGTCCATGGGACAACCTCGACCTTCACATTCGGAGCGATACTTTGAAAAGCCTCGACAACAGCCGCAGCAAAAGGTGGCATCGCCAACACTTGCACCGGTTGATTGGCTCGAAGCCTCGCGAGCGTGTGCGGAATTGCAGGTTGAAGCGGCCCAACATCCGACAACGAAACTTGCCTCCCGGTAATGGTGCGGGTGATCTGCTCAGCAATAAGCTTGTGGCCATCGCAGTTCGGGTGAATTTCGTCGCTCATCAACAGACGCCACGCCCGTGCATCCTGGTTCCGGATGGCTTCGTATGCCTGGTAGCAATCACAAAAGACGACATTCTGTTCCCGAGCCAGTTTGCGGACAACGTCGCAGTATTGCACCAGCTTCGCGCTTGGTCGGCTTGTGGTAGTGATGACCGAGTTGGGCGTGCAAAGTATCACTTCTGCCCCTCCCGCATGTACTTTCTCTACGATCGTGGACAGGTTCGCACGGTATTCATCGAGCGGAATATGGGTCATGTCGTTCAGACCAAACATCACCGTCACTAGCGATGGCTTCTTTGCCAGGACATCGGTATCGATACGTTTCAAGGCGTCGCGAGTCGTGTGACCGCTTACTCCCGCGTTGATCGTAGTGATATCCGCGCGCGGGCAGAGGCGGCGGAGCGCGATTTTCAGCAGGTCGGTGTAGGAGCGCCGACCGCCGGTGTGATAGTACAACCCGGTGACACTGTCACCAAAGCAGACAATACGGACGGGCTTTTTGCCCGCGAGGAGTCGGGCGTTCACTAGGGGAGTCGTCGGCCCTTGATGCGGGCTTGATATTGCTGCCTCGAATGCTGTCAATAGGACACCAACCATTGTGATGCACGTCATAAAGCATCGGCATAGGATGCCACCGAACTGAAGCGGCCGGTATGGGACGAAGAACATAGGTTGAAGTCCCAGCTTGTATTGCAAAAAATGAATTGTGACATACATCAATCAACCGATAGCTGACTTCCCTCCAATGCTCTCTCTCTTCGACAGAGATTACAAGGGCTATTCCAGTTCCTGCCATGACAAAGTAAGATATTGAGGTTGGCGTGCGCTAGCGCTGCCATTTATTTATTAAATAATGGAGTGAAATTGTGAAACTATTAATCCATCGACTGCTGTTGGCAAGTTTGGCGTTTGTCTACTCGTCTTCATTCGTCCGGGCAGACGTATCACTATCGAACCTATTTTCAGACCACATGGTGTTGCAACGTAATTTCACAGTGCCTGTCTGGGGAAAGGCTCTTGCTGGGGAAGTAATTACGGTCGCATTTGGAAATCAATCGCACCAGACGAAAGCGGATAATGCGGGCAAATGGGCGATAGAACTTGAACCGTTGAAGGCCAATGCGAAGCCACATGAGTTGGTAGTCCGTGGAAAAAATATCATCACGATAAAAGATGTTCTGGTGGGAGAAGTTTGGATTGGCTCGGGACAGTCGAACATGGAATGGACGATGTCGAATACCCACAACGCGGAGGAAGCAATAGCAGCGGCGGATCAACCCAATATTCGGCTTTTCTTAGTACCCAAAGTAAAAGCTGCTCAGCCCGCTGAAGATTTAGTGGCTGAGTGGAAAGCTTGCTCACCTGAAGCGGTCAAGAGCTTCTCCGCAGTTAGCTATTTTTTTGCTCGAGAGTTACACAACCGTCTGGATGTCCCGATAGGGATCATTGCCAGCAGTTGGGGCGGTTCACGGATAGAACCTTGGATACCTACAGCCGAACCCACCGCTGGTTACAGCGAAATGTACAATGCGATGATCGCTCCAATTGTGCGTTATGCGATGCGCGGTGCGATCTGGTACCAAGGCGAATCGAATGTCAATGATGGCGAAGGACCAACTTATCGCGACAAGATGGAAAATCTGATTAACAGTTGGCGGCAAAAATGGGGACTCGAAGATTTTTCGTTTTACTACGTCAGCATCGCTCCTTTTAAAGATTTTTACCAACCTGGCAATTTGCCCCGACTTTGGCATTATCAGACTGAGGCACTCAAAATTCCTCACACGGGAATGGCGGTTGTCTGCGATATTGGCAATCTCAACGACATCCACCCTCGCAATAAATTGGACGTAGGCCGACGACTTGCCCTGTGGGCGTTGGCTAAAAACTATGGACAAAATGAATTAGTTTATTCGGGCCCCCTTTATCGATCGATGGATATCGACGGAAATAAAATTCGCCTCCACTTTGCACACTCGAACAGTGGGCTGGTATCACGCGACGGCCAATCGCTGAACGAATTTCAGATTGCCGCTGCGGATGGCAAGTTTATCCCTGCCCAAGCAGCCATCGATGGCGAGACCGTGGTGGTGAGTGCAAAGGATGTACCCCAACCTGAAAATGTACGATTTGCCTGGCACAAGTTAAGTAACGCTAATTTATCCAACGAAGAAGGACTGCCGGCGGCGCCATTTACTACCGAGAACTGGCGCGGTGGTACGGGCGAGTAAGAATATTGTCGAACACTACGAGGTTGCTATGAATTTTCGTACCCGTCGTGACTTTTTGTCACAAACACTTGCAGCATTCACGCTAGGCTGGTCATTGATTCCCGATAGTGCCACAGCCGATGAGCATTCGGGGAAGAATTTACGATTGGCAAGCTTTCGATTTGACGTAACACCACCGATGGGGCACTCGCTGTGCGGCGGGTGGATTAAGCCAGCCGTAGGTGTGGACGACAAACTAGAAGCCATCGGTATCGTTCTACTAGGAGCCGGCAAGCCCATTGTCCTATGTGCTGTCGACTGGACCGGACTGCTAAACGAAGCCCACGTGCAATGGCGAAAAGCACTGGCAGAAGCGGCTGGCACAACTCCCGAGCGTGTAGCAGTACATTGCGTGCACCAGCACAATGCGCCATTTGCTTGCTTGGATTCCGAACAGATTATTCTTGAGCAAGGCGATCTGCCGCACATTATTGAATTGGATTTCTACGAGCAATGTCTTGATCGTGCCCGAATGGCTTTGACAGTGGGTCTTGAGCAATCTCAACCGATCACCCATGTTGCTCACGGGCAGGGCAAAGTAGATAAAGTGGCCTCGAACCGTCGCGTCTCGCGTGATGAAAAGGGCCGGATTAACAAGATGCGAGGCAGCAGTTGCAAGGATGAGGCATTGCGTGCGCTGCCCGAGGGGCTCATCGATCCATGGCTCAAGACGGTCGCATTTTTCAACAACCAGCAAAAAGTTGCATCGTGTCACTATTACGCCACGCATCCAATGAGTTACTACGGTGATGGCCGCGTGAGCAGCGACTTTGCCGGATTGGCCCGCAAACAGCGGCAGGCCGAAGACCCCGACTGTACGCATCTGTACTTCACCGGCTGTGCAGGCAACATAGCCGCAGGAAAATACAACGACGGCTCAGTAACCGCACGCAAAGTATTGACCCAAAGAATGGTCGAAGGCATAGTGCGTTCGGAGAAAAATTTAAAACCCTTACCCATCGAACAAGTCCATTGGCGGACCGTCGACGTACTACCCCCGGCAAACCCAAAATATTCTATTCAGGAATTGGAAAAGAGAATAAACAACTCGGACAATACGGTTGTTGGACGCAATCGGCCTTCCTACACTCTTAGCTGGTTACGTCGAGTGCAGCAGCATCAGTCGCCAATTGTCCTGAGCTCGTTGGGCATTAACGACATATCCTTGCTCCACCTGCCGGCGGAATCGTTTGTCGAGTATCAACTCCGCGCCCAAGAACTTGCCTCGACAAAATTTGTTGCCACCGCAGCCTACGGAGATGGCGGCCCATGGTACATCCCCATCAAGGAAGAATATGCAAATGGCGGCTACGAAGTCTCGGTAGCGTTTTGCGACTCCGAAGTTGACGCAATTTTAACCGCAGGCATGAAAACATTGCTCCTCTAACTTCTCTAATACAATCCAAAACAGGAGTCCAAAACAGGACACACAATGCGTAATGTGAGCTATTGTCGCTTGGCGATAGCTTGAATGTAGCTCCTATTGCTAGAAACGGGTGGATGAGACCCGAAGATGAGTAAGAGCTTTGGCCAATCACCGTATC
>JBDOMT010000155.1:0-5535 GCA_039831705.1 Pirellulales bacterium
AAAAGAAGCATTACCATTTCATGTTGCCCACAAAAGGGTGTCGCATATCGATGCGAATCGCAAGCATGTGGAACCTACCGAAGCGAACGCACTGAAATTTGAGCGGTTCATATTTGATCTACTTCCTCAAGCTGAAAATCCGATTGTGGTAGAGATTGCCGAGCAAGAGTCGTTTGCCCCGCTCAAGAATGCACCGGGAGCTGAAAAAGATACGCCCGAATACGTGCGGCAAATGCTACTTGATCAACACGGTCGCTGGCTACAAGCGGCTGGAGCTCACTTGAGCGAAGGAGTGGAAGTAGAAATTTGCCCACTCTTTGCTTTGGATGCCCAAGGGGTGGCCGAACGGATCGAGCCAGGGCGACGATTCGAACAATCGATCTATCTAGAGGGTTGAGAGCCAGAAGGGCGGGGTCTGTGAGAGTGTAGAGTTGAAAGAACTTAACGATAATCGCATCAAAGACCGTACCATGTACTGGCGACAGCCCCCCAGACAAACAAATCTTTTCAGCACATTGAACACCATTTAAACTCAGCTTCTACATTATAGACACTATAGACATCTGAAAAGTTTGGCTTGACGCATAAAACACGCAAGCCGAAAACTTGTGCCTGACCCCTTATGACCCCTTCATGTCCGGTAGCCCCTACACGCCTCCAGAACAGAACTGAATCGTCATGCACCTAGAAGTAGAACAAAAATATCGGGTTGCTTCTCACGATGCGATTCGGCGGCAACTTGTTGAGCTGGGAGCGCAGGCGGACGAGCCGGTGATTCAGGTCGATACCTACTATAGACATCCACAGCGAGATTTTGCCACCACCGACGAAGCCCTACGTATCCGATGCGTAGGGCAGTCGAATTGGATCACTTATAAAGGCAAGAAACTCGACCAGACGACCAAAACGCGGCTCGAAATCGATCTGTCCATAGCGGCCGGAGAGGTCGGAGCTGCGGATGGTGCGGAGCTGCTGCAGGTTCTCGGTTTTCATCAAGTGGCGGTGGTGCGCAAGCAGCGGCAGAATTTTCATTTGGTTCGCGATGTATGGCTTGTGGAAGTGTCGTTGGATGAAATAGGTGGCTTGGGGCAGTTTGTTGAAATTGAGATTCAGGCTGATGAGTCAGACATAGAGTCTGCTAAGCACGCCTTGGGTCAGTTGGCCGATGAGTTGGGGTTGTCACAAGTTGAACGCACCAGCTATTTGGAGCTGTTGTTGCAAGCGGGCTACCCAGCATTTCGCCAAGAAAATGGCCATAGGGCAACTTCAATGGACTGAACTTTCCCTCGTTTGCCCATTCTGCCATACTTCCCCCGCACAGCGGGAATTCAAACACCGCAGCAATCGAGTTTTCAGTGAGGCCATACGATTTGCTCGGCAGTTTTAAGGGCCATTGTCTGCATAAGGTATCGATCGGATGAAAATATTCTTTTCTGTGGGCGAACCGAGCGGTGATCTGCACGGCGCTAATCTCATCCGTGAGTTACGCCAAGATCACCCCGAATGGCAGATGGTAGGCTATGGGGGTCCGAAGATGGCCGCATCCGGCTGTCAATTGCACGCAGACCTAACTCAATTTGCCGTCATGTGGGTTGCTCAGGTTTTGCTCCATATTCATCGGTTCCTTGGTTTGCTTCGACGGGCGGATCGATATTTTCAGCGTCAGCGGCCCGATTTGGTTGTGTTGATTGACTATCCGGGGTTTAACTGGTGGATAGCGCGCCGAGCCAAAGCGCATGGTATTCCCGTGGTCTACTATGGCACTCCACAGCTATGGGCCTGGGCCAGTTGGCGGGTAAAGAAAATACGCCGCTATGTGGATCACGTGCTTTGTAAACTCCCTTTTGAACCCAAATGGTTTGCACAGCGTGGTTGCCAGGCGACATTTGTTGGTCATCCTTATTTTGACGAACTCCATGGTCAGAAACTGGATGCGAAATTCCTACGACAATTGGCATACCAAGATGGGCCCTTGGTGACGATACTGCCTGGTTCACGTACCCAGGAGATACGGAGTAACACGCAGACGTTTCTTCGGGCTGCGCGTAAAATAAGGCAACAGGTGCCTCAGGTGCGATTTGCGGTGGCCGCATTCAAACCGGCGCAAGAAGACCTGGTTCGTGAGATAATCCGTGGTGAACCGACTGAATCAGGTGAGACACCGCTGCACGATTTAATGGATGTCCATGTGGGGCATACTCCCGAGCTGATCCATGCGGCCAACTGTTGCATGGCCTGTTCCGGGTCCGTGTCGTTGGAACTTCTTTTTCATGCCAAACCAACGGTGGTGTTGTATCACATTTCTCGGTTCGCCTACTTGGTTCAGTTGATATTCCGTAAGGTTCGATACATCACCTTGGTCAACCTGTTGACAGCTGACGATCCGTTCGTGGAGCGTGCGGCGGGGATTTACGATCCAGAAGATCCGCGCGATGCACATGTGCTCATGCCCGAATATCTAACTTGCCAGGATAAGTCGGTGCAAATAGCCAGCCATGTGGAGATTTGGTTGACAGACGACAAGCGACGACAGCAGACGGTTAACCAATTGAAGGAACTTAAGACGCGTCTAGGTCAAGGAGGCGCATCACGGCGTGCGGCTCAATACATTGGACAATTGTTGGTAGAAAATCGAGAGTCGATGAAAGCTGCTTGATGAAAGGGCGTTGGGTACCAGGTACCAGGTTGAAGTCTGATTATGTAGTGCCCGTCTATTTCATAGAAATATTTTTTCACCCATTGCCCGTCACCTGTCGCCAGATACCCCTCACCCTATCCCCTATCCCCGATTTTCTTCCATGCTTCTTCGAGAACCTTCTCCCACACAGGCTGATTTGCACTTTAAGCTGTTTGGGTTTCCGGTGCGAATACATCCCTATTTCTGGTTGATTGCGGTATTGTTGGGCCTCCGTGGCTCGTCGACACCTCCCGCCCAACTGATGACTTGGATCGCCACGCTATTGGTCTCCATTCTGGTCCATGAATTGGGGCATGCGTTCATGCAACGGCATTTTGGCGGGCGACCCTGGATTACCCTTTATGCGATGGGCGGGTTGGCCGCGTGTGACGATTGTGATCGTAGTACGCGCAGTCAGGTGCTTATTTCTTTGGCAGGGCCAGTGGCTGGGTTTTTGCTGGCTCTGATTGTGGTGATGGGTGCTAACCTGACAGGACATCTTGTTGGATTTATTGCGCCTTGGATTAAGCCATCGTTGGAGATGTTGGGGATGGAGAAAGTTGTCCTGCTAGCCACTTCAATGGGGACCATTTACTGGTTTCCATTTGAGTCGAATAACATGAACCATTTGATCAGTGGTCTTTTACAAGTGAATATTCTTTGGGGCTGCGTAAATCTGTTGCCCATCTATCCACTCGATGGTGGTCATGTGGCACGTGAGCTTTGCCAATTTTGGAAGCCTCGTCAGGGAATCATCCTTTCACTACAGATATCAATGTTCTGTGCAGCAGGGATGGCTATCTTGGGGTTCTTGTCTAGCGGGCTGTTCATCGCACTATTTTTTGGATACTTCGCCTATATGAGTTACCGGACACTTCAGGCATATCAGACGAGTGCTTGGTAGATAAAAAAGTTCATCATGGTTAAACCAATGTCTCAAATTGAGACTGCGCGAATGGCAACACGTGTGGTCTTGCTTGGCGCGAGTAATCTGACTCGCTGTTTTCCAATTGTGCAGTGCATTGCAAAACAGCGTTTGCAAAGTCCGGTCGAAATTGTGGTCGCTATGGGACATGGGAGGTCTTATGGGCAAGAAACAAAATTTTTTCGAAAAAAATTTTGTGGAATTATTCGGAGTGATCTTTGGTCACATTTAGAGCAAAGTAAACGCATGCCAACCTATGCATTGATTACTGATGTGGGCAATGACATCCTCTACGGAGTGTCTGTGCAAACCATTACGCAGTGGGTTGCTGAGGCGATCGATCGGTTGCAAAATTGGGGAGCTCAGGTTGTGTTAACCGACTTGCCGCTAGGTTCGATACGCCGTTTGGGTAAGGTCCGATTTCAATTGTTTCGAACCTGTCTATTTCCCGCCTGCCGCCTCTCTCAGGAGACGGTTATGGATCGTGCTGAGACCTTGAGTCGATCGCTGCAACAGATGGCTAAAGATAGAAATATGACTATAATAAAGGCGAAAATGCAATGGTATGGCTTGGATCCTATTCACATTCGCCGGTCATGCGCGGTTGCGGCATGGGTCGAAATATTAAGCCAGTGGCCTGGTCGAACTGAAACTCTTGATTGTCAAACATCGGCGAATTATTTGACGTTCTACACCCACGCAGTTCATCAGATTGTCTCTTCTTTGGGGTGGCCTTTACAACGAGCAGATCAGCCATTCCGATGTTTGTCTGATGGTTCGATGTGTGGGCAATTCTAAATTTTCACGTACGCGAATATTTTTCGAAGGGTGAATCGTTTCATAGCGATGTGAAGGTGCGAGAGTGACGCTAAGAAAAGAAAAAAATGATTGGAGGAAGTACTTTTTTCCAAAAATTGTGTTGCACAAAAACCATGAATCCGTACAAATACTTTCAAGTGGCTTATGATTCCAATAAATCGATGGACATTACGCTCTACTGATTGATCGGACACAGGCCACCAAGTGAAACAACTTTTATGTCATCTTGGAAGGATGGCAGGTTTCTTTGAGGCGATTTCCTTTCTCGCTCTTATCTGGTTGTCACGGTGTGACCGTCAGATTGGGGGATCGGGGGAGTTGCCACCACTTTATTATGGAGGAGCGACTGTGGCTAAAAAGAAGGCAGCTAAAAAGAAGGCAGCGAAGAGAAAGCCCGCTAAACGCAAAGCTGCCAAGAAAAAGGCAACCAAGAAAAAGACTGCCAAGCGTAAGGTAGCCAAGAAAAAGAAGAAGACCGCCAAGCGTAAGGTAGCCAAGAAAAAGAAGACTGCCAAGCGTAAGGTAGCCAAGAAAAAGAAGGCAACCAAGAAGAAGACTGCCAAGCGCAAGGTGGCCAAGAAAAAGAAGAAGGTTGCCAAACGCAAAAAGCGCTAGTCTTAGATGAATATGTCATGACGGTCGATTCGTCCTGACGTATGAATTCGATTTTAAAAGGGCCGACACTACAATTGTAGTGCGGCCCTGTTTTTATTGGCGGCAAACAAACTTGGACGACTGCCGCGGGTTGTGCTTTCTGGTGGGGCTGAGGTTTTTGCGCGGCAGTCGTCCAAGATTTGTTTGCCGCTGGGTTTTAGCGGCAAGCCGAACTTTTCAGAAGATATGGAGAATTCATTGTTGGGGTTTCGCATTGCGGTACTCAGGTGACTGAAAAGATTCGTTTGCCTGCAGGGCGTTCGCCGGTTGGTGGTGACCATAGAGCCGTTGTGAACGACATATTGGCGGCAAGTCAAACTTGGACAACCGCCACGAGTTGCGCTTATTGTCTCCTACTGGGATCTAAAAACCCTCGCCTTCAGGCGATCACTTCAGTAGAACTAGGCTACGGAAGCGTACTTCGATACCGTGCAAAGCGGGCATAATAGCCGCGCAGCGG